>NZ_JADGLG010000066.1:0-9923 GCF_015235335.1 Neisseria sp. 19428wB4_WF04 | reverse complement strand
CATGCATAACATCCAGGTTGGGCTCCGCTGTGTGATAAAGCGGAGCAGTTTATAACAAACGGAGAGTGGCTCAATTTTGGAGCACAACTCCCCGTTTCCCTGGCTCAGTTTTGCACGATATTTAACAGCGGTGTTTCAGGCGGTTTTGCGGGAGTTGGTGGAAAGGTCGGCGATTTTATCGGCTTCTTCTTGGCGGATAGTTGCGGCGGCCGCTGCCGCACAGACGGCCATACTGCCAAATAGTGTTTCTTTATGCGTTACAACATAATTAAGGCCGTCTGAATATTTTCAGACGGCCTTGACTGCGCTCAAACGCTGTTTAAGCCCGCTGTTCGAGCACGGCCACGGCGGGTAGCTCTTTGCCTTCCAAAAACTCCAGGAAAGCACCGCCGCCGGTGGAGATGTAGCTGATTTGGCCGGTTATGCCGAATTTGGCAATCGCCGCCAGCGTGTCGCCGCCGCCGGCAATCGAAAAGGCGGGGCTTTCGGCGATGGCTTTGGCCAAAACTTCGGTGCCGCCTGCAAATTGGTCGAACTCAAACACACCCACGGGGCCGTTCCACACGATGGTGCCGGCCTGTTTCAGGGCAGCGGCCAGCGCGGCGGCGGACTGGGGGCCGATGTCGAGAATCATATCGTCTTCGGCCACATCATCGATGGCTTTAACGGTGGCTTCTGCATCGGCAGCAAAGGTTTTGGCCACCACCACATCGGTGGGCAGCGGCACGCTGCCGCCTTTAGCCGCCATTTTTTCCATGATTTTTTTGGATTCTGCCACCAAATCGTGTTCGGCCAGCGATTTACCGATGGGTTTGCCGGCGGCCAAAAGGAAGGTGTTGGCGATACCGCCGCCCACGATTAATTGGTCAACCTTGTCGGCCAAGCTCTCGAGAATGGTGAGTTTGGTGGAAACTTTGCTGCCGGCCACAATCGCTGCCAGCGGGCGGGCGGGCGCTTTAAGGGCTTTGCCCAAGGCATCGAGTTCGTCCGCCATCAGCACGCCGGCACAGGCCACAGGGGCGGCTTGGGCAACGGCTTCGGTGGAAGCCTGGGCTCGGTGGGCGGTGCCGAAAGCATCGTTTACAAACACATCGCACAGGGCGGCATAGGCTTTGCCCAGTTCCAAATCGTTTTTCTTTTCGCCTTTGTTGATGCGCACGTTTTGCAGCATGGCAGTTTCGCCGGCTTGGAGCTTGGGCGGGTTGTCGCGCCAGTTGTCCAACACTTTCACTTCTCTGTCCAACAGGTTGCCGAGATGGGCGGCTACGGGGGCAACATCGTCTTCGGGGTGGAATTCGCCTTCGGTGGGGCGCCCCAAGTGCGACATCACAATCACCGCCGCACCGTTGTCCAGGCAATATTGAATTGAGGCGAGCGATGCGCGGATGCGGGTATCATCGCTGATTTGGCCGTCTTTAAACGGCACATTCATGTCCGAGCGGATCAATACGGTTTTGCCCTGCACGTTTTGTTCGGTGAGTTTCAAAAATGCCATGTCGGTTCCTTTGGGGAGAATGAAAAAAATCGGGGTTTATTATGCGCGAAGAGCGGTTCGGGGTAAAGCCGCTGCGGCTGTGGGCTTGATTTGTGTCATGATTACATGGGGTTACAGGAAAAGGCCGTTTGAAAAGGTCCCGCTTAAGGTGGGGCGGCTAGCGTAAGCCGAAAAACGTTAGTACGCTGTTGCCCCAGCGTTCAAAATAATAGATAAACAGTGCGTAGCTTTCCTGCAGGAGAAATTCGTTTTTTTTGTCTGACCGGCTGTATCGGGTGGTGGGGGTGCCTGAGGTGCGGGCGTTCAAACCCAGCTCTTTGGCGATGGCGGCGGCGCGGGCGGTATGGTAGGGATCGCTGACGATGATTACGCTGCCGATGCCGTTGGCACGCAGCAGTTGGCGGGCGTTGTGGAGGTTTTCATAGGTATTGCGTGATTTGTTTTCAAACAGAATGTCGCGCGCGGGCACGCCTTGTTTGATGGCGTAGCGGCGGCCGACTTCGGCTTCGGTCATGAAGCCTTTTTTGGGGGTGCCGCCGGTGAACACGAGTTTTTCTACGCGGCCGCTTTGGTAGAGGGCGATGCCGTGGTTGATACGCTCTTGAAACACGGGAGAGGGGCGTTTGTCCCATGCGGCAGCGCCCAGCACAACGGCGGCATCGGCGTGTATATCGGGGGGGAGGCTCCGGTTGCCGGCGCTGTAAACCGACCACACGCAGCAGGCGAAAGCAAACGCTACCAGCAGCAGGCTTAAAACCAAGCCGTGCAGAAAGTGGTAGCGTAGACCGTTGCGGCTGCGTAGGGCGGGTGTGCGCATGGGGTTTCCGGTTGGTTGTAATGTGTTTTTTCAGACGGCCCGATAGCGAAACCGCAAAGGCCGTCTGAAAAGGAGATTGGGTTTTACAATAAAGCTTCTATGTTTTCCAGCGGCCTGCCTACCGCTGCTTTGCTGCCGGCCACCACAATCGGCCGCTCTAACAGCGCGGGGTGGGCGGCGATGGCTTTAAGCAGGTCGTTGCTGCTCAGGGTGGGGTTGTCCAGTTCCAGCTCGCGGTAGAGTGCATCTTTCACACGCATCATGCTGCGGGGCGAATCGGCGCCGAGTTTGGCGAAAATGCTTTGCAGTTCTTCAAATGAAGGCGGGGTGTCGAGATAGTTCACCACATCGGCATCAATGCCGCGCACATTCAGCAGGGAGAGGGCGGCGCGTGATTTGCTGCAACGGTTGTTGTGATAGAGTGTAACGGTTTTCGGCATGAAGGTTCCTTGATGTTTGAGCGGTTTTTTGATTGTAAACCAATCTTTACGAATTGTTCCAGCCGCATTTTGAGTCAAATCATAAAGGTTGCAGGATAAACGCCGCAAAAAAACAGAAAGGCCGTCTGAAAGGCTACAATATAGTCTCAATATAGCCGCAACGGTTTAAAAAAGGAAAGAGCTATGAAAATTTTAACAGCCCTGTTATTGGCCGCCGTTTGCGGGCAGGCTGCCGCCTCCGAACTGCAAAGCTGGGACAGCAGTGCGCCGCAGCATACCGCATCGCTCAAAGCGCCTGTGCGCATCATTAATTTGTGGGCAACTTGGTGTGCGCCCTGCCGCAAAGAAATGCCGGCTATGTCGGCATGGTATCGTAAACAGAAAAAGGGCAGTGTGGATATGGTGGGCATTGCGCTGGACAGCCGTGAAAATATCGCCCAATTTCTCAAACAAACGCCTGTGTCCTATCCTGTTTGGCGTTACACCGGCAGCGACAGCCGCAGCTTGATGAAAAGTTTCGGCAACACCGTGGGCGGCCTGCCCTTTACGGTGGTGGAGGCGAAAAAATGCGATTATAAACAAACGGTTTTTGGCGAGGTAACGGCAGAAAAACTCAATCAGGCACTGGCTAAAGTGCGGGCAAAATGCGGCTGACGTTTGATTTATAGTGAAACCTGCTTGATTTCCGTGTAAGGCAGTGCCGCAGTGCGGATGGTGCGGCTGTTACGGGATCAAACGGGCTTGGCAACACTAAAACAATACGGTGCCGATGCGCTTTGAACACCAAGAGAGTGGTTGGGTAAGCCGCCGAGGTCGGTTTCCACGGGCTTTTCTGCCTGTTTAACGTTTGCGGGCGCTGATTTGTTGAAAGATACGAAGGGCTTCGAAGGCACCCATTTTTTGGGCGGTAATGGTGCGTGTTGGCAATATGGCGGCCAAAGCCAAAGGCTTGGCCAACAGTACGGCTGTGGCCGAGGCGGCCATGCCACCCAGCAATTGGCGGCGGCTCAGGGCGGCGGCGGGGGCGGCTATCAAGGCTGCCTGCTTGAATGAGGTATTTTGTTTCATCACACAGCCCCGGGCGCGGGCAGATGGAAGATACCAAACGATCCCACAAGGCCAGGGTCTCTTCATCGCTGGCAAATGAGGCAGGGTTGTCTTCATACTGGCTTTCGCCGACCGAAAGCTCAATATTGAGGTTGGGCTCGCTTAACGAATCTCCTTTGCTTGGGGCTTCCCATTTGAAGGCGTAGCCGCGTTTGCTGTTTTGCGTGCCTGCGACCAGGATTTCATCGGCCTCAATCGACCGAAATTGCGCTTGCGGTTGCGCAGGGTTTTCAGGCCTTCGGCGTTGCGGGCCAGTTCACCCAAGATACCTCCAGCACGTTGGCGCAGGCCGGGTTCGGGACGCCCTTGAACAAAGCTGCTCAAATGCAACTCAACATCGGGCTTGCCTGCCAGCTCAATACCCAATTGCCAACTTTCCACATTCAAGCGATTGAGTGTCAGAAGCGCATCGCCCATTACGAATCCAGAACGACTATTGACTTCTTGATCAGCACCGATATACACCAAGTTTTTATTCACCAAGCTGCGGCACATCCACCAAGTGCCTGCCAATCGCATGGGTTTTCCATTGCATGTTCATGATGTTTCTCCCCTCTCCTGTTGATGCCGGTTCGCCCCTTTCGCCAGTTTGATGATGCTGTAGAGCGAGGCGTACAGGGCGCGATCATCGTTGTAGCTGCCCTGATGTCCGTAACAAAATTTGGCGTGATGTCTGCCCGGCAGCCTTACCGAGTGTGAAAACCCATTGTACACCCTTGCCGGTTGATTTTGCCTTATCCTGCTTTGCGCGGTTTTGATGATACGGGCGGCATCAGCCCGACAGCAGGCCCTGCCCGAAAAAGCTGCCTTTTTCCGCACCTGGCAACACGAAGAAATAGCCGCCGCCGAAGGGGCTGATGTATTCTTCGAGCGGCTCGAAATCCAGTAGTTTCTGCACGAAGATAAAGCCGTCTGCAAGGTTGGCCTGATAGCAGATAAACACCAGCCCCACATCTAACTGGCCGTTTTTGGCCAGCCCGCGCGAGTAGTTGAAAGGCCGTCTGAAAAGCCGGTGTTTTTTCAGAAATGCGGGGTTGCGCGGGTTGGCCAGGCGCATATGGCTGTCTTTGGGAATGGTGTTGCCTTCGGGGTCGCGCGTGTAATCGGGAACATCGTGTTCTTTTTTCATGCCCAGGGGCGCGCCGCTGTATTTTTCGCGCCCGAAAATGGCTTCCTGCTCCTGAAGGGGGGTTCTGTCCCAAAACTCGACAAAATGGCGGATCAGCCGCACTGCCTGATAGCTGCCGTTTTTTGCCCATGCGGGTTCGTTTAAGCTGTTGGAGGCAATGCCCGTCCACAACACATCATCGGCAGTTTCAGGGTCTTGCACGTTTGGGTTGGCGCTGCCGTCCCGAAAGCCGAACAGGTTGCGGGCGGCGGCACCGGGCTCGGTTTTGGGCAGAAAGCCATCGATGCTCCAGCGGGCAACGGCATATGAAGCGGTGTTTTTAATGATGTCGCGCAGGGCGTTTTGGCAGGTTTCGGGGGTGAAGGCGCAGATTTGCAGGCTGATGTCGCCGTCGCACCATTCGGGCCGGAGGCGGTCGTTGGGGAATTTCTGCATTTCCTGCAAGTGTTTGGGCTTTTTGGCGGAGAGCCCGAAGCGTTGGTCGAACAGGCTTGCGCCCACGCCCAGCGTGATGGTAAGGCCGTCGGGTTTGATAGTTTTGCCCACAATGCCGCTACCGATGGGCGGCAGCTTGGCATCGTTGTCGTTTAATGCTCCGCCCTGGGTGAGAAATTCGATGCGCGAAGTGAGAATGCGCAGCAGCTGCTCCAATTCTTTGGCGGTTTTCACTGCCACATCAAAGGCAGCCATGATGCCGAACTGCTGATGCGGGGTGGTGATACCTGCCTGGCGGGCTCCGTAGCAGGGGTAGCTTTCGGCCGAATGCGGCTGCTCTGCCTGCCGATAGGCTCTGCCCTTTTTTTCTCCCCACATAAAGCCGCCTGCGACCGTGGCCGCACCGGCCGCGCCCACGGCTGCGGTTTTCAGCAAAAAGCGTTTGCCGGGCTGGGCGGGCTGTTTGGAATCAGGCATGGTTTCTCCTTTAATCTAATCGGTTAAATCGGCAGATTCAGGTGCGGTTTGGGTTATGCGGCCGTCTGAATCCGGGGCATGGCTATAGTGAATCACTTTATTGCGGATATAAGGCAGCGATGCCGTAACGGCAATATGCCTTGCCCGACCTTGCCGTGCAAAATTTCTGCCGGCGCACCTTTAGAAAAACGGTGAAGCAATACTTCCACCGTTTTCACAGAATTGCTGTATGTTGGCAAACAGCAGGCTTTAGCCGGGCAAATCCGGTTTTCAGACGGCCTATCCGGTTTAACAGGCCGTCTGAAAACGGTTTAACGTTTGATATTCAACATATCGCGGTAAACCTGTTTGGCTTGGGTGGGGATAATGGTCGGCTGTTCGAACACGGTTTCCCTGCCTGCCAGATCGCGGATGGTGATTCTGTAGTGTTGGCGGGTGTTGCCCGAAACATAAAGCCACGGGGCATTTTTTTCGGTCATATCCAGCTCGGCGGTTTGGCCCACCCAGGTTACGCTTCCGGGTTTCTTGCCACTGAGATAAGTTTGCGCGCCTGCCGGCTGCTGCGGCTGCCATGAAGATTTCACGGTGGGGTTGCGGCTGTCGTCTATCACGGTTTCGGCCCGGCCGCCGCTGATGCGCTCAACCTTCACCGAAGCTACTTTCGGGGCTTGTTTCAACAAAACGGTAAAACCGTAACGGTAGCCCGATTCGGCGGCATTGCCGGGCTTTACTTGGGCAACCACCCCGCCGGCTCCTTCAACTTTATATTCGGCATTTTCCTGCCCCACAGGCACACCCAAACTGCCTGCCAAACTGGCGCAGGCGCAAAGCGAAGCAGCGGCCAATATGCTTGGCAGCCATGTTTTTACGGCTTTCATTGAAATTTCCTTTCTTTGTTGAGTGAAATGCTGCCGTTTGCGGCAGAACCATAACACTATCGTTATGCCGACTGCGGCAGGTGTTTGCCTGTTTGCCGCTTTGCCGAAATATGGCCACTAAAAACAAGCGCAGGGCTGCGGGTAAATACGGGCGGCCGGCACGTTATAATCTTAAAGCAGTTTCACGATAGTGAAACAACACAAAACCACACGGCGTTGCCACCGTTTTTCTGTTGTGTGCCGTTTCGCTGTATTTTAATGATTTCAAATCATTGCCGGTTGATTTAGGTTAAGCGGGAAAGGGGTTAAAAGGTTTCAGACGGCCTTTAGGCCGTCTGAAACCCAAGCGGTTTGATTGCCGTTTATCTGCCCTCAGGCCGTTATGTTGGAAACCGTCCGCTTTGCACAAACGCCGGTTAATTCAAACCCAATGTGCCGCGCAATTGTGCCAAATCTTCGGCCAGCGCGTTAATCGGAGCCTGCAGGGTTCTGCGGTCGGGCTCGGTGAGTTTGTCGTAGGTTTCAAAGCCTTGTGCGGTTTTATATTTGGCCAAAATATCATTAACCTGCTTGAAGTTGGCATCGGTTTTATCGAGTATGGCCTGGTTTTTTTCAGCAATCATCGGGCGGAACAGCTCAACGATTTTCTGCGCGCCTTCGATGTTGGCTTGGAAATCGCTCAAATCGGTGTGGCTGTAGCGGTCTTCTTCGCCGCTGATTTTGCTGCCGGCCACTTCTTCAATCAACACGGCGGCACCGCCCACCACTTTGTTGGGCGGGAAAGTGAGCGCATCGATTTCGGCTTGCAGTTTTTTTACATCGGCTTCGAGTTTGTCGGCTACTTCTTTCACACCGTTGGCGGATTTTTCAATCCACAAGGCGTGTTCGATACGGTGGAAGCCGGTAAACTCCGGGTCTTTCGGGCCTTGTTTGAAATCATCTTCGCGCGCATCGATGGCCGGGTCGAGTTCGTTAAACAGCTCGGCAATCGGTTCGATGCGCTCATAGTGGCTGCGGGTGTCGGCAAACATAGATTTGGCTTTTTCTATATCGCCTGCTTTCACGGCGGCAACAAAGGCCGAAGTTTTGGCAACCAACTCTTTGGTTTCGGCCTGAACATAAGATTTATAGTCGGCCAAAGGTTGGGCCAGCTTTTCAAAATCGGCTTCGCCGCCTGCCTGTTTGAAGCCGCTGTCGGTTACGGTGAGCTTGCCGCGCGGGTTGTTTAAGAGGCCGCAGGTCATATCGTATTCGCCCGGCAGCAGGGTTACCGTCATTTTGTCGGAAAGGCCGGGAGCGATATTTTCACGCTCGTCCACCACCATCACGCCTTTTAAAATTTCCCATTCGAGCTTGCGGCCGCTGTTGTTTTTGATGTTGAACACCACTTTGCCGCTGGGCACGCTCAGTTCCATCGGTTCGCAGGCGGTGTCGTTGACCGCCACATTCACCGAACCGTCAGCATTAATAACGGAAGGCATGGCCGATGTGCCGGATGCGGATGCGGTTTTTTCGGCTTCGGGCGGCTGGCAGCCTGCCAATGAAAATGCCAAAATCACGGACAAAGCAAGAATGTTTCTTTGTTTCATATCGATACCTCTTTTCTGTTGGAAGGAATAGTCAATCCGCGCAAGTTGCTGCCATGCTGCTCTGTTTCGGCTTAACGAGAAAGATTGCACCGGCGCTGCATTCACTAACAGAACCGGCTGCATATTGCCTTAACCGCCTGAGGCATCAGCGTTTTACCAAGCCTTGTTGTGATTCACTATCGGGAAGCCGATGGGTTGCCGCCGCGTAGAAACCAATACATCACAGGAACCAGATACAGCAGCCATACCAGCACTTCGCCCTGCGCCGGGTGGTCGGTATAGCCGAAAAAGCCGCCGAGCAACACGCCCAGCGGGCTGTCCTCATGCAGGATATGGGAAATGTCGAACACAATGGCCTGCAGGCGGTTCCACACACCCGCTTCGTGCAGCGCGCGCAGCGAACCAGCCAACAACCCGGCCGCCACGAAAATCAGAAACATACCGGTGATGCGGAAAAACTTAGCCAGATTCAAGCGCATACCGCCACGGTAAACCAACACACCGATGACAACGGCCGCCAACAATCCCGCTACCGCACCTACCGGCATACGCCACGAGGGGCTTTGTTGGAACACGGCCAAAAGAAAAAACACGCTCTCCAAACCTTCGCGCGCCACCGCCAGAAACGCCATGCCCACCAGAGCCCGGCCGCTGCCTTTGTTTAAGGCCGTCTGAACCGAATCTTCAAGCTGCCGCTTCACCGAGCGGGCGGCTTTTTTCATCCACAGCACCATATAGGTGAGCATGGCCGATGCCGCCAAGCCGATAACGCCCCCCACAAATTCCTGCTGTTTTTGCGGAATCTCGCCGGTGGCGGAGTGGATGGCTAAGCCCAACCCCAAGCACATCAGCACGGCCGCAACCACACCCGCCCACACTTTCGGCATCAGATGTCCATTGCCCGACTGATGCAGAAAGCCTGCCACAATGCCCACAATCAGCGCGGCCTCTATGCCCTCGCGCAACATAATCAGAAAAGCAATAAACATGAGCCTACATATATCCTTGCCGATAAATATCTAGGTTATATTCCTATTTTAAAATTAAAGCAAATAGTTTTTATTCTATAAAAGTTAGCAGATAATTTAAAAGACTAAAGGCCGTCTGAAACTGTTTCAGACGGCCTGAGAGATTTGAATGAAAACCATTGGCTCTAGGCTAGCAGCTTTATGTAAATTTACTTTAAAAAGCCCCCAAAGTTGGTGACTCAGTTCATCAGAGTTTCGGTTCCATCGCCATTCGCATTCCCTCAGGTGCAAATCAAAGTTTTTGGTTACGCCATTGAATTTGGCGGGCCTTTGTTTGGTAAAACTCCGGAAGCTTTCAATACCATTGGTGCGCCCGGTACCATCTGCAAACTCATTTTGTCCGTGATTAACGCGCAAATGTTTAGAGTAGCCGGCATCGACCAGGCCGCTGTAACCGCGCCTGTTAAATATCGTGCAAAACTGAGCCAGGGAAACGGGGAGTTGTGCTCCAAAATTGAGCCACTCTCCGTTTGTTATAAACTGCTCCGCTTTATCACACAGCGGAGCCCAACCTGGATGTTATGCATG
>NZ_JADGLG010000065.1:0-10036 GCF_015235335.1 Neisseria sp. 19428wB4_WF04 | reverse complement strand
GTCGGGCAACCCGAAAGCCGGTGAAATACAGCAACGGCAAACATACACAAAAATTAATCCGCCAACGCCCGCAAGGCAGCAGAGCAGGCACCCGGCGCAGAAGCGGTTCAGAAGACCTGACGCCGTTATAGGCCGGCTATAATTTGACACCATACAGGGCGGTTTTACAGCCCTCTGAAACCCAGCCGCACAGCCAATCCCCTGCATTTTCGGCACCATGCAGACAGGAGAGTACGGAAACGGTTCCGCTGCCACTCGGGTTGCCCGCCCAAAACCGTTTGCTTCAAACCAAGCTCAACAACGCCGTAACGCCTATGAAAGATTCCACCCCATAACGCCGCAAACCTTTGCCGATACCATACGCAGGCTCAAGCCTTTGCAGGCCGTCTGAAAAGCAGAAATTCAAATGAAACGCTGCAAACCCATGCCGGGAAGCCAAATGTTTGGCCGGCTGCCTGCTCGGGATCGGCGCCGCCGGCTTGCAAAGCCGATAACGACCAATAAATTTCGTAAGGGTTTTTTCAATTTTGCAACGGCTCCCGGCCGTCTGAAAACACTCTGCCGCCGTTGCCGCCCAAGCGGTAACATTCGGGGAATATAATTTACGCAACTGCCACCTGCATTAACAAAGCAAGCTGCTATGACAATGCCGTTTCCAGGGCAGGCGCGTTTTGCCCCCGGCCCGAACAGCCCCGGGTTTCTACGCTTACACTCAAACAAACCGAAGGACAAAAAATGAAAAAATCCATTTCCACCGCCGTTTTCATCGGCATTTCCGCCCTCTCGCTGGCGGCCTGCTCATCCGACCGCGGCCCGAAACACGACCGCAACGATCACCGGCACACAGCCAAAGCCTTCCATAAAGGCGGCATGGCGCACGGCTTCAAAGACTTGAACCTCACCGAAGAGCAAAAAACCAAAATCCGTGCCATCATGGAAGAAGGCCGCGACAACCGTGCGCAGCAACCCGAAAGCAACCGCCGCGAAGCCCTCCGCCAACAAATCGACCATTACCGCGCCGCCGAACAAAACCTGCTGCAAGCCCCCGCTTTCGATGAAGCCGCCGTGCGCAACCTTATCTCCCTGCGCGAACAGGATAGGGAAGCACAACGCCGCCAACATGCCGAACTCGAATTGCAGCAGCTGAAAAAACGCCATGCCGTCTTTCAAGTGCTGACTCCCGAGCAACAGCAAAAATGGCTGGAGGAGCAAAACAAACGCAGCAACGGCAAACAACGCACCCACCACCAACAGCACACCCGATAGGCATCCCCTCAATCCGCCCGGGCTGCAAATATCAAACATCAGGCCGTCTGAAAAGATTTTCAGACGGCCTGTTTGTGCACTGCCGGCAAACGGGGGGTTAAATCCGCCGCGCCAGCTCTTCGGCTTTGCCCACATACAGCGCGGGGGTCAGCGCGAGCAGTTGCTGCCGGGCTTCGGCGGGGATTTCCAGCGATTCGATAAATGCGCGCAACACTTCGGGGGTGGTGCCGTCTTTACCACGGGTGAGGTCTTTCAGTTTTTCATACGGGTTGGCTACGCCGTAGCGGCGCATCACGGTTTGGACAGGCTCGGCCAGCAGCTCCCAAGTGGCGTCCAAATCGGCGGCCAGTGCGGCGGGGTTGGCTTCGAGCTTGCCGAGGCCGCGCAGGTGCGCCGCCCAACCCAAAACGGTGTAACCCGCGCCCACGCCCATATTGCGCAGCACGGTGCTGTCGGTAAGGTCGCGCTGCCAGCGGGAAACCGGCAGTTTTTCGGCCAAAAAACCTAACACGGCATTGGCCATGCCCAAATTGCCTTCGGAGTTTTCAAAATCAATCGGATTGACTTTGTGCGGCATGGTCGAAGAGCCGACTTCGCCGGCTTTCACCTTCTGCTTGAAATAGCCGAGCGAAATATAGCCCCAAACATCGCGGTTGAAGTCGATTAAGATGGTGTTGATGCGGCCGAGGGTTTGGAAAAACTCAGCCATATAGTCATGCGGCTCGATTTGGATGGTGTAGGGGTTGAAGGCCAAACCCAATGATTCTTCAACAAATTTTCGGCAATGCGCTTCCCAATCCACATCGGGATAAGCCGCCATATGGGCATTGTAGTTGCCGACCGCGCCGTTGATTTTGCCTAACAACTGCTGTGATTCCAGCTGCTTGGCCTGACGTTGCAGGCGGTACACCACATTGGCGGTCTCTTTGCCCAGCGTGGTTGGCGTGGCGGGCTGGCCGTGGGTGCGGCTCATCATCGGCAGGGCGGCCAGGTTGTGCGCCATTTCGGTGAGTTTGGCGGTGATTTCGGCCAGCTTGGGCAGCAGCACGGTTTCACGCGCTTCGGCCAGCATCAGCGCATGGGAAAGGTTGTTGATGTCTTCGCTGGTGCAGGCGAAATGGATAAACTCACTGACGGCGGCCACTTCGGGCACACCGGCAAAGCGTTGTTTCAGCCAGTATTCAACGGCTTTTACATCATGGTTGGTGGTGGCTTCGATGGCTTTCACCTCTGCAGCATCTTCCAATGAAAAATCTTCGGCCACACGGTCGATTTCGGCCACGGTAAAGCTGCCGAACGCAGGCACTTCGGTGATTTTCGGCTCGGCGGCCAACGCTTTGAGCCAGTTGAGCTCGACTTTCACACGCGCCTTCATCAGGCCGTATTCCGAAAAAACCGGACGCAGCGTTTCAACAGAACCGGCGTAGCGGCCGTCAAGCGGGGAAAGGGCGGAAATAGGGTTGATCATCATCGGAAATCCTGTAGCAAACAGCAGAAAATTCAAGGCTGCGATTATACATCTATACATCAATAGTAGGGCGGCCGTTTTTATAGAAAAGCATGTGCCTGTTATGTCGGCATAACAGTTTTCAAAATCGGGCTGCAACGCCGCAGGCCGTCTGAAAGCAGGCGGTGCGGCATTGTCGCCCAGCCCCCGTTTTCAGACGGCCGAATCCGTTTCGCCCCAACACTTGAAAACCGCGTTTTAGCTCCGCAGAAACTGGTTTCCTGCCGGAAACTGCGTTTTCAGACGGCCGCAGCAAGATTCAGACAACCCCGATTGATCCGCCTGCAAAGATTTATCCGCTCAATTTGAAGGCAGCTTTTCAGACGGCCGATTTATCCCGCCCCAACATTTTTACTATATGTCGATACGCACAACCCGTTATAATCATGCGTCTTTTAACAACCCCGTCTCACTGCCATGAAAGCCCGCATCTTCCTGCCTGCCCTCGTCGCCCTGCTGCTGGCCGCCTGCGGCACCCCGCAAAAGCCCGTTTCAACCGCCCGAAAGCCTGCCCAACCGCCCGTTGCGCAAGCCAAACCGCAAGCCGTTATCGGCTTGGCGCTCGGCGGCGGCGCATCGAAAGGCTTTGCCCATATCGGCGTGATTAAGGTTTTGAAAGCCAACAATATCCCCGTGAACCTGGTGAGCGGCACCAGCGCGGGGGCAATTGTGGGCAGCCTGTATGCGGGCGGGATGTCGCCCGACCGGCTGGAGTTGGAAGCCGAAATTTTGGGCAAAACCGATTTGGTCGATTTAACCGTTTCCACCACCGGCTTTATCCGCGGGCAAAAGTTGCAGGACTACATCAACCGCAAAATCAGCAACCGCCCTCTGCAGGCGCTGCCGCTTAAATTCGCCGCCGTTGCCACCGATTTGGAGAGCGGCAGAATGGTGGCCTTCAACCACGGCAACACCGGCCAGGCCGTGCGCGCTTCGGTGAGCATTCCCAACGTATTCCAGCCCGCCGTTATCGGCGGCAGGCGTTATGTCGATGGCGGGCTGTCGGCTCCCGTGCCGGTGGGTGCCGCCAAAAACATGGGGGCAAACTTTGTGATTGCGGTGGATATTTCCGCCAAACCCGCCAAACTGTCGGGAGCAGGCTTTTTCGCCTATCTTGACCAAAGCCTCAACATCATGAGCACCGCCGCGCTGCGCAACGAGCTGGCCAAAGCCGATATCGTGATCAAACCGCAGGTGCAGCACTTGGGCGCGGTGGGCGGTTTCGACCAGAAAACGCAGGCCATCAAACTCGGCGAACAGGCTGCGCAGGCTGCGCTGCCCGAAATCAAACGCAAACTGCAGGCCTACCGTTATTGACCCGGCAGCCCGATGCAGGCGTTTGCAGGTTTGAAAAATTTTAAAATATTGCAGACATGCCTCAAGGCCGTCTGAAAACATTTTCAGACGGCCTGAATCTTACCGAAACCTGCAAATCGGGCGGCGGCCGCTGCCATAAATCATCAAGCCCGCCGCCGTGGGAATAACAGCAAGTAAACTCTAAAAATCAATGTCTTGTTTTTTAAACCGCACACAAGCATCAGGCCGTCTGAAAGCATTTTCAGACGGCCTGAATCTTGCCGGAGCCTGCAAATCGGGCGGCAGCCGCTGCCATAAATCATGGAGCCGGCCGACAGCAAGCCCAACCGTTACCGCTGCCCACTTGAAAACAATACAGTATCAGCCAACCTGCCTGCGCCATCTGCCACCTTGCTCCCGGCTTGAAAACACCCCTCATGCTCCATTGGCGCGTTGCTTGTGAAGCGTTGCTTGCGCCTCAGCCCGAAGATAACGGTTTTGCAGGCCGCCCAAACAGCAGAGGAGGCAGCCCACCGCCGCTCTTCCTGCCCGGCCTTGCGCCCCACCCGAACCGTTCTGCGTTTCACAGTTTGCCGCCCGCCTCTTGCGTTTTGCTGTTTAAAAATTCCAACGCAAACTTCACGGCCTGCCCGCGTATACTGTCGCGGCCGCCTTCAAACAACACGCTCTGCGCCCAAATACGCTGCTTGGCGGCCAGCCCGAACCACACCGTGCCGACAGGTTTGTCTTCACTGCCGCCGCCGGGCCCGGCAACGCCGGAAATACTCACCGCATAATCGGCTCTGGCGGCAATCAGCGCGCCCAGTGCCATTTCACGCACGGTTTCTTCACTCACCGCGCCGTAAAAATCCAGCGTGTTGCTTTTCACGCCCAAAAGCTGCTGTTTGGCTTCGTTGCTGTAGGTGATAAAGCCGGTATGAAACCACGCCGAACTGCCCGGCAGGCGGGTCAGCTCGGCCGCGAGCAGGCCGCCGGTGCACGATTCGGCGCAAGTTACGGTCTGAGAGCGTTCGCTCAGGCGGTCGGTTAGGGCAGATAAAACAGAATTCATCATCAGGGCTTCCATTCGCTATGATTTTCTTCCCCGTTCGGGAAATCGGCAGCGGGCGCGCTTATCCATTGCGCAAATGCCATATAATCATATTTTATACCGAAAACAGAAAAAGAAAGGAAGCCCGTTGATGAAAAAGCCATACCTGCCTGTTTGCACCCTGCTGGCATTGTGGCTATCGGCCGCCTGCAGCAGCGGCCCAAAAAGCCCTGCTGCCGGACAGTTTTTTGCGGCGGAGCCGGCCGCTGCCGCCCCTGCCTTGAAAAACCGGCAACCGCCTATCTAACCGACCGCGAAAAACCGTTGGCGACTACAAAAATGCTTTTAACGCGCTGTGGCCGAGCTTGACGAATGGGCTGCCAAACAACCGCCCCATATCCGCGAAGCCTTGCAGCCATACCGCAAACAGCTTTCAACCGATATTGAAAAGCGCAAGGCCGATTTGAGCACCCGCGCGGCCGGTTTGGGAGACGATGGCACCGCTGTTCCAAAAGCGGTGCACAACAGTTTGAAAAATGCCCGCGATATTTTGAAAAAGGGCATGGCGGATGCCATAAAAGAAGCAGAGAGCCTGTTCGGACAACAATAAAGAATCCGCCGCGATAAACGGCACCCCGAAAGCCGGGCACCGCCCGATTTTCAGGGTGCCGTTTTTATGCGGCAGCATAATTCACCGGTATCTGCCCTGATTTCCAACCGTTTGCCAACCGCGCACACCCCATTTTATTCCGTTCGGCAATTTTATTGCCCGCCTCTGCTGTTTTCAGATTATTTTTTACATAAATTTTGGTTTGTTGCCTTCAGGCCGCCGCAACTTTCGGTAAAGTGCGGTTTGCCGGACGCGGCAGATTCAACAGAAGCTGATACTGCATCAACCGCCTGGCCCAGTTTCAGTGTGAATGAAATCCTCCACACCGGCCTGCGGCCGTCTGAACAACATCCGCAGCACGCGCGCCGGTACCGCAAATCCGCCTTATGCCCGGCATCCGGCAGCAAACCGCCGGCAATGCGGCTCCGCAGCCGCCCGAGCCGGCAGAACCCTTCACTTTGAACCAAAGCGCATCAACGCCGCAACAGAGATAAAGCGGGTTCACGATAACAAACCCTGCCATACAACCACTGAAAACAATATGAATAAAAAACGCCATATGCTGCTCTATCTGCCCGCGATGCTGGCCTTATGCTGGTTTTTACTGCTGATTTGGGTGTATCTGTCGGCAGTATCTGCCCGCCGCATCACCATCGAAGACATCCGGCCTGCCGAGGCCGCACTGGTGTTGGGCAACGCCGTCAATAAAAACGGCCTCCCCAACCCCTGCCTGCGCTCGCGCGTGGCCGCCGCCGCCGATCTCTACCACGCCGGCAAAGTCCCCAAACTGGTGGTAAGCGGCGGCAACGACAGCGACGGCAGCAACGAAGCCCGCCATATGAAGGCCATCGCCGTTGAGCTGGGCGTGCCCGAATCACGCATCGCCATTGAAGGCAAATCGGAAAACACTTATGAAAACATTCTGTTCAGCTCGATTCCGCTCTCCAACAACAGCAGCGTGGTGATTGTCAGCGCCGACTACCACCTCAAACGGGCACGCTGGCTGGCCGACAAACAATGGGGGCACGATAAAACCCTGCAGATTTATTCGGGCATTGACGATTGCGATGAAAAAGCCATGGATTACCCGCGCAAAATCGTGCGCGAAAGCCTGGCTTGGGTGAAAGCTTCCGTGAAGCCCGAATAAACAGGACTGCCAAACTTTACCGCCAAGCTACCTCCCGGGGTTTCGGGTAAAATAGTAGTTTTCAAACACGGCCTGTTATTCGGCCGTCTGAAAAATGTTCAGACGGCCTGAAACTTTTGCCGCCCCTGCCGATAAATCATGAACAGATCCGACCGCTGGGCTGTCCACCGCCTGCTTGCCCACAACACCGACCAACGCCTGCAACTGCTGCGCAGTGTGCCCAAGCAAATCGTTTTGGCGGGCGCCGATGCCGATGAAAGCCGCCGCCTGCTCGCCGCACGCTACCCCCAAGCCGCTTTTGCCGAATACGACCCGCGCGCTGCTTTTCTGCAGGAAGCCGCCGCCGTGCGCCAAACCGGGCTGTGGCAGAAACTCACCGGCAAGGCTGTGCCGCAATACTGCCGCAGCTTGGCCGAACCGCTGCCGGAGGCGGTAGCCGATATGCTGTGGTCCAATCTGGGGCTGATCACTGCGAGCCGCCCCGTGCCGGTTTTTGAGAGCTGGGCGCGCGCGCTCAAACCTGACGGCCTGCTGTTTTTCACCCATTTCGGTATCGGCAGCCTAAGCGGCTTGACCGGCCGTCTGAATGAGGCGGGCATCACCGTGAACGCGCCGATGCTCTTCGATATGCACGATTTGGGCGATATGCTGTTCCACCACGGCTTTTACGATCCGGTGATGGACACCGCCAAACTCGAGCTGGCCTACCGCCGCCCCGAAACGTTTTGGCAGGATATGGAAACCCTCGGTCTGTGGGCTTCGCTGGATTTCAGTGATGAAGCTGCTGCCCGCGCTGCCGTCAATCAGATGTTTGCCGCAGGCGAAACCCTCAACGCCGCGCTCGAAACTGTGTATGGCCATGCGGTTAAAAGGCGGCAGCTTCCCGCCGGAGAGAGCGAGGTTCGGTTTTATCCGAAACAGCGCTGAAACACGGAAACACTGCTCTCTGGTGCCATTTGGAAACCCGCCCGGCTTCGGCCGGTGTTTCAGGCCGTCTGAAACGTTCGGCAGGCTGTCTCTTATCAAGCAGGCCTACCGCTGGGGCAAAATACCACGGTGCCCCGATAAATTTCGCTACAATACGGCTTGGCTTATATTTCATTGTTTTATTTATGACTTCCCACCAACCGCCCGCCAACCGGCCGCCCGTTATTGCGCTGTGTGCCGGCGAAGCCTCCGGCGACCTGCTCGGCGAACACCTGATGGCCGCTCTCAGGCAACGCTGCCCGCAGGCCGAGTTTGTCGGCATCGGCGGGCCGCGTATGCTGGCAAAAGGCTTCCGCAGCCTCTACGACCAAGAAAAACTGGCCGTGCGCGGCTTTGCCGAAGTGGTGCAGCGCCTGCCCGAAATTTTGAGAATCCGCCACGGCCTGGTGCGCAGCCTGAAACGCATCCGCCCCGATGTGTTTGTGGGCATAGACGCGCCCGATTTCAACCTCGGCGTGGCCGGAAAACTCAAAAAAGCAGGCATTCCCACTGTGCACTATGTCAGCCCCTCGGTGTGGGCGTGGCGGCGCGAACGGGTCGATACCATTGTGGAACAAGTCAACCGTGTGCTGTGTCTGTTTCCGATGGAGCCGCCGCTTTATCGGGAGGCGGGCGGGCAGGCCGAGTTTGTCGGCCACCCGATGGCGCAAACCCTGCCGCTTGATGCTGACCGCAACGCCGCGCGCCGGCACATGAAAATCGAGCCGTGGGAAACGGTGTTCTGCCTGATGCCCGGCAGCCGCGTGAGCGAGGTCGATTATATGGCACCGATATTCTTCCGCACCGCCCGCCTGCTGCTGCAACGCTATCCTTCCGCCCGCTTTCTGCTGCCCGTGGCCACCGTGGCCACCCGCAGCCGCTTGGTTTCGATTCTGCACCAAAGCGAATTTATCGGCCTGCCCGTGCAACTGATGAGCGCGCACGCCGATTGGGCCTGCACTGCCGCCGATGTGGTGCTGGTTACCAGCGGCACCGCCACGCTGGAGGTGGCATTGTGCAAACGGCCTATGGTCATCAGCTATAAAATCTCGCCACTCACCTATGCCTATGTGAAACGCAAAATCAAGGTGCCCCATGTGGGGCTGCCCAATATCCTGCTCGGCAAAGGTGCCGTGCCCGAACTGCTGCAAGACGATGCCGCCCCCGCCAAACTGGCCGCCGCCATGGCCGAATG
The DNA here is from genome assembly GCF_015235335.1 of Neisseria sp. 19428wB4_WF04. Taxonomy (NCBI): domain Bacteria; kingdom Pseudomonadati; phylum Pseudomonadota; class Betaproteobacteria; order Neisseriales; family Neisseriaceae; genus Neisseria; species Neisseria sp. 19428wB4_WF04. Next base: position 998 of record NZ_JADGLG010000065.1, on the reverse strand, counting down.
GTATGAATCGCCGCAAGATGTTGCCGCCCTGCAGCAGGATTTTCTCAACCTGCACCGGCTGCTGCGCAAAAACACCGATGCACTCGCCGCAAGCGCCGTGCTGGCCGAAGCGGGCGTTGCCGCCGTGGCCGAAGCCAAACCGGAGGCCGTCTGAAAAGCCAACCCATAAACCCCCTTATCACCGCCGGCGTTGATGAAGCCGGGCGCGGCCCGCTGGCAGGCAGTGTGTTTGCCGCCGCCGTAATCCTGCCGCCCGGCCATCACCTGCCCGGTCTCACCGATTCCAAACAACTCAGCGAAAACAAGCGTAACGAATTGGCCGCACAAATCAAAGCACAGGCCGTTGCCTGGAGCGTGGCCTGCGCCGATGTGCGTGAAATCGACACCCTCAATATCCTGCACGCCACCCTGCTTGCGATGACCCGCGCCGTGCAGGGCTTGACCGTGCCGCCGCAGAAAGTGCTGATAGACGGCAACCGCGTGCCGAAAAATTTGGGCATTGCCGCCGAAGCCGTGGTGAAAGGCGATTGCAGAATCACCGAAATCTCCGCCGCCTCCGTGCTCGCCAAAACCGCGCGCGATGCCGAAATGTATGCCCTGGCCGAACATTACCCGCAATACGGTTTCGACAAACACAAAGGCTACGGCACCGCCGCCCACCTTGCCGCCCTTGCCAAATTCGGCGTGTTGCCCGAACACCGCCGCAGCTTCGCGCCGGTGAAAACCCTGCTGGCGCAAGGCAGGCTGTTTGAGTGATTTCGGCGGCATCATTCGGAAAAACCATACCAACAGCGCAAAGGCCGTCTGAAAAACCTTTCAGACGGCCTTGATCCTGCCCTGCCCAATCTATAGAAAAGCGCAGTTTTTCCATTGTTAAATATCGTGCAAAACTGAGCCAGGGAAACGGGGAGTTGTGCTCCAAAATTGAGCCACTCTCCGTTTGTTATAAACTGCTCCGCTTTATCACACAGCGGAGCCCAACCTGGATGTTATGCATG
>NZ_JADGLG010000064.1:0-10820 GCF_015235335.1 Neisseria sp. 19428wB4_WF04 | reverse complement strand
GTATTGGGCTGAATACCTAAGATATCGGCAGCAGAACGTGCGGTTACTTCCAATACAAAATATTCAAGCAGTTTTCTTTGCAGACTCTTCTTTAACTTACAGTGGGTTATCTTCATTTTGGCAGCCTGTCATGACTGCTAATCTACGTCAGCCCCAAAAATTATTGCAGTTAATACACAGCCAAAATAAGACAATATGTCTAAAAAATTATCAATAAAATTCAAAATAAAATATAAAAATCATTTTTTTAGACATTTTGCTTGCATTCTGCCGCACGAATCGCTACCATCACGCCGATATTTTTCTGTGATAACCAAAGCACAAACCATGAAACCGCAAACCCTTTACGACAAACTTTGGAACAGCCATATCGTCCGAGAAGAAGAAGACGGCACCGTTCTGTTATATATCGACCGACATCTGGTACACGAAGTTACCAGTCCTCAGGCTTTCGAGGGGCTCAAAATGGCCGGCCGCAAGTTGTGGCGCATCGACAGCGTGGTTTCCACTGCCGACCACAACACCCCCACCGACCATTGGGACGAAGGCATCAAAGATCCCATCTCCAAACTGCAGGTCGATACTTTAGACAACAACATCAAAGAATTCGGTGCGCTGGCCTATTTTCCGTTTAGAAACAAAGGCCAGGGCATTGTGCACGTGATGGGGCCCGAGCAGGGCGCCACCCTGCCCGGCATGACGGTGGTTTGCGGCGACTCCCACACCTCCACCCACGGCGCATTCGGCGCACTGGCGCACGGCATTGGCACTTCTGAAGTCGAACACACCATGGCCACCCAGTGCATCACCGCCAAAAAATCCAAAACCATGCTGATTAAAGTAAACGGCCGTCTGAAACCCGGCGTTGCCGCCAAAGACATGGCTTTATACATTATCGGCCGAATCGGCACCGCCGGCGGCACCGGCCATGCGGTCGAATTCGGCGGCGAAGCTGTCCGCAGTCTCTCGATGGAAGGCCGCATGACCTTGTGCAATATGGCTATCGAAGCCGGCGCGCGCAGCGGCATCGTGGCTGTGGATCAAACCACCATCGATTATGTGAAAGGCAGGCCGCTCGCTCCCAAAGGCGAAGATTGGGAAAAAGCCGCTGCCTACTGGAAAACGCTGGTTTCCGATGAAGGCGCGGTTTTCGACACGGTTTACGAGTTTGATGCTGCCGATATCGAACCGCAGGTTACTTGGGGCACCTCGCCGGAAATGGTGCTCGACATCAACGGCAGAGTACCCAACCCCGCCGATGAAGCCGACCCGGTCAAACGCAGCGGCATGGAGCGCGCGTTGGAATACATGGGGCTGGCCGCCGACACTCCGTTAAACCAAATTCCCGTTGATGTGGTGTTTATCGGTTCCTGCACCAACAGCCGCATTGAAGATTTGCGCGAAGCCGCTGCCATAGCCAAAGGCCGCCGTAAAGCCGCCAATATCCGCCGCGTATTGGTGGTGCCGGGTTCGGGCTTGGTAAAAAATCAGGCCGAGCGCGAAGGCTTGGACAAAATCTTCACCGAAGCCGGCTTCGAATGGCGCGAACCGGGCTGCTCGATGTGCCTGGCCATGAACGCCGACCGCCTCGCACCGCAGGAACGTTGCGCCTCCACTTCCAACCGCAACTTCGAAGGCCGCCAAGGCAACGGCGGGCGCACCCACTTGGTCAGCCCGGCAATGGCCGCCGCTGCCGCAGTTACCGGCTGTTTCACCGATGTACGCCGTCTGTAAAAAACAACAGGCCGTCTGAAAAACTTTCAGACGGCCTGCCTTAGAAATTGTTTTTTAGCACAAACTTTGGCATGATAATAACAGTATGCAGCAATGCATACCGTACTTTCAAACCATTAGGAGCTTAAACATGAAAAAAACTGTATTGGCCGTATTAACCGCCATGACTTTATTGTCTGCCTGCAACACCGTATCGGGCTTCGGCAAAGATGTATCCAAAGCCGGCGACAAACTTGAGCAAACTGCCGACCGCCACGGCCACTAATTTAATTGCACCCAATATCTCCACCCCCGCAACCGCTGTTACTGCGGGGGTGTTTTGCAAACCGAAAGTACGAACATGAAAGCATTCACGCAAATTACCGCATTGGTTGTCCCGCTTGACCGCGCCAATGTTGATACCGATGCCATTATCCCCAAACAATTTTTAAAATCCATCAAGCGCAGCGGCTTCGGCCCCAATGCTTTTGATGAATGGCGCTATCTCGACCACGGCGAGCCGGGCATGGATAACAGCAAACGCCCGCTCAACCCCGATTTTCCGCTCAATCAGCCGCGCTACCAAGGCGCACAAATCCTACTCACCCGCAAAAACTTCGGCTGCGGTTCATCACGCGAACACGCCCCGTGGGCTCTTGATGATTACGGCTTCCGCGCCGTTATCGCTCCCAGCTTTGCCGACATTTTCTTCAACAATTGCTACAAAAACGGCCTGCTGCCGATTGTGCTGGGCGAAGAAACAGTCGACCAACTGTTTAAAGAAGTGGAAGCCAACGAAGGCTACCGTTTGGCCATTGATTTGGAAACGCAGACTCTCACCACACCGAGCGGCCAAACATTCACTTTCGACATTACCGAACACCGCAAACACTGCCTGTTAAACGGCCTTGACGAAATCGGCCTGACCCTGCAGCACGCCGATGAAATCAAGGCGTTTGAAGAGCAACGCAAAGCCTCGCAACCGTGGCTGTTTCATGTTTGACTGTTCAAATAAAACGCACAGGTTGGTGTTTTCAAATAGTGCGCCATACCCATACTTAACCTTGATATTTTTTACCTAAAATCAGATACTTGTGATAATATTGCGCATGATGACATAAGCTTTCGTGATGCTTTGTGAATTTTACAGAAGCATCAGGCCGTCTGAAAAACTGATGTTTCAGACAGCCTGTTCCAATCTTGGCTTTTACTTTTTATTGCCAATCTGCTCACATTTTCCCGTTGTATTCTGAGCCCGTGCAGAAACGGCATCTTGACATCGATAAGCCTCACCGACACTGTTCATCCACAATGCCAAGGTATAACCATTATTTGCTTTGGGCGTAATCACCAAGTTATAGCGCAGGCTGTTTTGATCAGGCATCACTGCTGTGATTTCATAGCGAGCTTCCAGCTCCGGATCCCTAAACAACCCTGAAGCTCTTTTTTGCAAATCTGTTTGGCTGGACAATGACCCCGGAGTGCTGACACGTTCGGTTTTAATATTGTTATTGATATCCAACAATTCTGCCTGGGCATCGGTTAAATGCCCGCGCTCGATATAGCGGCTATATGAAGGGTAAGCTATCCCGGCAATTATGCCGATAATCGCCACCGCAACCATCAATTCAACCAAGGTAAAACCTTGTATTTTCTGTTTTGATTTCATATTTCCCCTATTTTCCCGCTGCCACATAAGACTGTAAAATCACAACAGTGTTTCTGTTTTTACCCCATGCTTTAGCCGTTACGCGGTAGATTTCCGAACCGTCAGGCTGCTGGCTGATATATTCAATAATATAACGGGAAGGTTGCGCAGCTTCTCTGGCTGCGAATATTCCGCTGCTGTTATCTATACATGATTCGGTTTTGGATTTTCCACAGGTAGCGCGCTCCCAAGCAGGATTCGTGCCTACATTACACAGAGCGTTTTTGCAATCTTCTGTGAACTGGCTTGCATCAAGATCATCGTCAGCAATTCTTTTCTCACCTGTCCGCAATGCGGCTTCAGCCAATGCTGTAGCAAATTTGTGATCTGCATCGTTGGTGCTGATACGCTGCTCGGTGTTATAAGACTGGGTTACGCTTACTACCAAAAAAGCCACTACAATCATTACCATCAATACAATAAACAGTGAAAAGCCCTGTTGTGCCGATTTGGGTTTAAAAGTTACGAAAGGCTGCGGTTGGCGCATGTGTTTCCTCCCCTTATTGCTGCATCAATATTATAGATTTGCACGGCATTGCCGTCTCCACCTGTCAAACTGATACGGACAAATGCAGGAATATGATTCAAACTATTAGAATATTGAAATTTTTCCGTGTTTCCTTCCCCATCGGGGCAGTCATTCACATAAATATATCTGAACGTTGCACTTGTAACGCTGTTTACCAACAGCTGGGGGTTGCCCCATGTATTGTTCCCATTCAACTGGAAACGGAATAAACCTGTTTGACCGCCGACAGAGCCGGTTACATAGGCATGTACGGCATAACGCAATACAGAAATTTCATTGTCTCGGGCTGTTGCCGAACCCAATGCAACTTTTGCTGCTGCGATGTTGGCCGGTTTGGTATTATTTGCCGGCCGAACCAAAGTGTCGCAGGTACTGAGCACCAACTGATCACCATTCTCAGGATTATCTGCCCCATAAAGAAAAACCAAAGCATCCGATGTGGCGGTAAAATTTGCCGCATTAAAATTGCTCCTATTGATTGTTCTTACCGCCCCTGAATTGCCCGCTGTATTATCCAGTTTGAAAGCATTTGATTGTGATGTTGCGGTATTATTATCGCGGATGGTCCGGCTATTGCTTTCCGCCATATTGAAACACCCAAAACCACCTGCCATACGGGCATCACGCACCACCATATTGGCGGCATTGCGCACATCCTGTTGCGTATTCATACGGCTGTCGGCAGCACTATTCAGCTGGCGGGCGGTGAAATAACCTTTGCTCACTGCCACCAATACAATCATGCTTAATGCACTGGCCACCAAAAACTCTATCAGGCTGAAACCCTTAATGCTTTGCGCACCCGTAATAGGCGGATAATATTTTTTGTTTTTCATATTTCGTTCTTTGATTGGGTTAATCCGGCACACGCGCTTGGTAAGTGTAAACGATATTGCTGTTATAGCTTTTTACGGCAGGAGCAACATCAGCCTGCTCCGAATCTATCTGCCACAACACTTTAACCATCAACGGCCCACTGTTTTTACAATTTGCATCCACATTGCCGTTTGAGTCGATTTCCATCTCGTCCACCCCGCGGCATATGGCATATCGAACCTCTGCATTGGGCAGAGCCGATCCCAATGCACTTTCAAAACTACGGATTTGCTCATCAACCAACTCGCTTTTAGTCAATTGGGGCGGATTACCGGCATTTGCCCCGCCTGGGTTGTTGCCGCCTGCAACATTGCCCTTTATGGTTTGTATTCCGTTTTTCATATAGGCATCATAGCTTTTATTCACCCAACCGGTATCGCCGGATGCTGCCGACAAAGTCGGATTAATCTGCATTCCCTCCATCAAATTCTGCACGGCTTGGGCAACAATGGTTTGGCTTTCGGCTTCGCGCACGCCGGATACGGTGCGCAACTGGGTAGCCAGCAAGGCCAGCACACCAACGGCCAATACAAACATCGCCACCAACACCTCAACCAGCGTCATGCCGCCTTGGCGTTGTTTCAGACGGCCCGATTCCTGCTGCGCCGAGGCGGCAACATCTGTTTTCAAATGGTTCGGATATAGGATGCGGTGCATATTTTCCCCACACTGTTTTTTCATTGACATTTACTTTATCTTGGGTATAAGTCGGGCTTTCAGACGGCCTCAAATGGTTTGGTTGCCATATAGCTGCCGTTTTCAATAGCAAAGTTTATTCGTCTTTATATTTGCATAATTTGGCAATCGTGCCCGTTACGCTGCTTTCGCATTTTTGCACTCTGCCGCCGCTGTCTATCACCAAAATCGAAGCTCGTGCAGCTTTGGTTCTATCGTCTTTTGCTGCAGCATCGGTAATGGAAATTTTAACAAACCCGCTGCCGATGCTGAATGTGCTGCCGGCTCCCGCATTAGCGGCATGGCCGAATGTGCCGTTGGGATAAAACGCCCATATGAGATTGCTGCCCGGCTGCTTTGCACCGCTAAAACTGTAAATATTGAACTGATAACGGGTTCGCTGTTCATCTTTGGCATTTAGAATAACGGTACGCAGATCAACATCGGTATTGCGTGTGTAACTGCCGTTTTTATCGGTATCGGCAAATGCCACCATGCCTTGGCCTTCATATGTGGCTTTGCAGTAATTGTCAGGATTGCCGTCCACTTTGATTTGGGCGGGGCAAACATAAACCGGCAGATTCAAACGGACGGCTTCGCTGCGTGCGAAGCGCAGAAGATTGGCCACCTGCTCCGCCTGGCTTGCGGCACGGCGGGAGGCTATCCATTGACTCATATTGGGGAAAGCTATTGCGGCCATAATTGCCGCGATGGCAATCACGATTAACAGCTCGGTTAAGGTAAAACCTTGGTATTTTGAACGCATGAGCAAACCTGGAGACGTTGTTTGGGTAATGTGTTTTATCAAATATTCAGTCTGTTTTCAGACGGCCTGAAATAAAACCGGTTCAATCATGCGCGGAAATACCGTAAAAAACACCCGCAGCCGAACCACGGGCATTTCATCTGCAATTGCACAGGCATGCCCCCTGTTTATCCAGCCCTGCTCTTTGGCAGTTTTGTTTATTTTCGTTGTCTATTGTAAACGATAACGTAGCTGCATACCTAATAAAATATGAAATGCGCTTAGCTTGGCGCGGAAATCTGTATCAATCTTCCATCATTGCAGCATCCGGCACATAGGTGGAATTTTCAAACTTGGTAAACTGGCCGATAAAAGTGAGATATACCCTGCCGGTGGGGCCGTTGCGGTGTTTGCCGATGATACATTCCGCCAAGCCTTTAAGCTGGGTTTCTGCGTTGTAGTATTCATCGCGGTACATAAACATAATCAGGTCGGCATCTTGCTCTATAGCCCCCGATTCACGCAAATCGGACATCATCGGGCGTTTGTCGGTGCGCTGCTCCACCGAGCGGCTCAACTGGGACAATGCAATAACCGGCACCCGCAGCTCTTTGGCCAAAGCCTTGAGTGAGCGTGAAATTTCGCCCAGCTCTGATGCGCGGTTGTCGCTGCGTCCCGATCCTGCCATCAATTGAAGATAATCGATCACTATCAAACCGAGTTTGCCGTTGAACTGGCGGGCAAGGCGGCGGGCGCGGGCGCGCAGCTCGAGTGCGGTCAGCCCCGGCGTTTCATCAATAAATATCGGCGAATCCGAAAGTTTGACCACCGCATTATTCAGACGGCTCCAATGTTCATCTTCCAAACGACCGGTTTTGAGAACGTGCTGGTCGAGCCTGCCCACTGATCCGAGCATACGCATCACCAACTGTGCGCCGCCCATTTCCATAGAAAACACAGCCACGGGCAGTTTGGATTCCACCGCCACATGTTCGGCAATATTGATGGAAAACGCGGTTTTACCCATAGACGGCCGGCCGGCCACGATAATCAAATCACCCGGCTGCAAACCTGAGGTTTTTTTGTCTAAATCAATAAAGCCGGTGGCTATGCCGGTTACTTCATCGGGATTATCGCGCGAATAAAGCATATCGATACGCTCGACCACCTCTTTCAAAAGCGCAGGCATTTCTAAAAAGCCCTGTTTGGATTTGGCCGTGCTCTCGGCGATTTGAAAAACTTTGTTTTCGGCTTCATCGAGAAGCTGCCCGGCATCGCGGCCTTGCGGGTTATAGGCGCTGCGGGCGATTTCAGTGCCCACTTCGGCAAGCTGGCGCATAACCGAACGCTCCCGCACAATTTCGGCATAGCGGCGGATATTGGCAGCCGAAGGTGTATTTTGCGCCAGCGTAATCAGATAGTTGAACCCGCCGGCCGCCTCCAGCTCCTCGTTGCGCTCCAAAGCCTCCTGCACGGTAATCACATCAGCAGGACGGCTTTCGTTAATCAGGTTGGCGATGCTGCGGAAAATCAGCCGATGTTCGTGGCGGTAGAAATCTTCAGAGGCAACCACATCAGCGATTCGATCCCAAGCGGCATTTTCAAGCAGCAGGCCGCCCAACACCGACTGCTCCGCCTCCATAGAATGCGGCGGCAGCGATAATGCGCTCACTTCACGGTCTTCAGACGGCATCATATCGATGTAATCGTTCATGGGATCTGCCTTAGTGTATATTGGGGAAAGCCGCTTATTATAACCGAAGCCCAAACACAGCGGCCTGTAAGCATTCAAAACAAAAAAGAGAAAACGGCGGCATTGAAGCGCCCCGGAAAATTAGACACCATCTCCAACTTATGAGGCACAATTCAAGCGGCAGGGTTTCTTCGCTATAACGGCCAAGCAATGCTATACTCACGCCCGTTTAAACCGATTTAAAAAAGGAAGCATTATGGCTGATTTCAACAAAATCCTCCCTCCCGGCAACGTGGATGGCGGCATGGTCAATGTTGTGAACGAAATTCCCGCAGGCAGCAACCACAAAATCGAATGGAACCGAAAATTAGGGGCGTTCCAATTAGACCGCGTAGAGCCTGCCATATTCGCCAAACCCACCAACTACGGCTTTATCCCGCAAACCCTTGATGAAGACGGTGATGAACTGGATGTTTTGCTGATTACCGAGCAACCTTTGGCTACCGGCGTGTTTCTAGAAGCAAAAATCATCGGCGTAATGAAATTTGTTGATGACGGCGAAGTTGACGACAAAATCGTGTGCGTGCCCGCCGATGACCGCAACAACGGCAATGCTTACAACAGCTTGGCTGATTTGCCGCAACAGCTGATCAAGCAAATCGAGTTTCACTTCAACCATTATAAAGCCCTGAAAAAACCCGGCTCAACCAAAGTGGGGCACTGGGGCGATATAGAAGAGGCTAAAGCGGTGATCAAAGAATCTATTGAGCGTTGGAACAAACAAGCTTAACCCCCTCATAACCCATCAATAGATCAGCGCATTTCAATGCAAAACCGAAAACTTCGGGCAGCCAACAGCAGGAAGCCGGTTCGGCTGCCGCTGTCGGCTGGGTTTACCAAACCGTTCTCCCAGGATCAAAACCCGCAGCACTGCAACGGAATAAACGCCCCCCCTGCCCCAACAAGCGCCGCAAAAAAACTACAAGATACCCAATGATTCGGGTATCTTGTTTCAAACAGATAAACTGCCGATATAACAGTTAGAGGCCGTCTGAAAAATATATCCCCCTTCAAAAGAGTGTGCCGGCCAATTCCTGCCGCATTTTATCAATAACGGCCTGATAGTCGGCCTGACCAAAAATTGCAGAGCCGGCCACAAACGTATCTGCACCTGCAGCGGCAACAGCAGCAATATTGTCCGTTTTGATACCGCCGTCCACCTCAAGCGCAACTTTCCTGCCGCTCTCGCCTTTATATATATCGAGACAATCACGCACCTGACGGATTTTCACCAATGTTTGCGGAATAAAACTCTGCCCGCCAAAACCGGGATTAACCGACATCAGCAGCACCATATCAAGCCTGTCCAACACATTTTCCAACACATAAACCGGTGTAGCCGGGTTTAGCACCAAACCTGCCTGACAGCCCAAATCTTTAATCAAACTCAGGCTGCGGTCGATATGGCGGCTCGCTTCGGGGTGAAACGTGATGATGTCTGCCCCGGCTTCTGCAAACGACCGGATCAGATCATCCACCGGCTCCACCATCAGATGTACATCTACCGGCACGGTAGTATAAGGTTTAAGTGCAGCACACACCATCGGACCGAAGGTAAGGTTGGGCACATAATGGTTATCCATCACATCAAAATGGATAAGGTCGGCGCCCGCTTCGGTAACGCGTTTCACTTCCTCCCCCAAACGGGCGAAATCCGCAGATAAAATACTCGGAGCAATACGGAACTGTTGCACGATTGGTTTTCCTTTAAGTTTTTTCGTTTCAGACGGCCTCTGATTGAAAAAGTTCAAATCACGCCGATTACAATATTATTGATTTTAATATACTGTTTTAAAAATAAATTTTCAATAAAATTTTTTTGTCATTAACAAATATTATCTGAAATAATACCGCGCTTCACAAACATATCCGCTAGTATTTTACAAATATTGAATTTGTGAAAACAATATGCTTATCACAATAAAGTTTGACCCGTTGTTACAGGCAGCCGCCCTAGGCTGCTGCCTACTGATTTTTGGAACAAACCATGCCTACGCATCGCCAATGCTCCGTTTGGACAACTTCCATCCCAATTGCGATGTACGCCCGCTGAATTTGAGCCATGCACAAATCAATGAGTTGCGCAGTATCCGTAAAGAATACAAGAAAGCCATTGAAAAAGCCTCCCGCAAAGAAGAGCGCATCAGCAAAAACCGCCGCCGCGATATTATCAAAATCCTTTCCAGCGATAAATTCAATGCCGATGATTCACGCGATTACATAGAAAGCCGCTATCTCGCCAGTATGGATTTCGCAGTTGACGAATTGGCCATCCAACACCGTTTCTACAAGCTGCTCACGCCATTACAACGCCAACATTGGCTGAACACCTGCCTGAGATGAATTTACCAACAAACCAAACACGCCCGCAAATCATTAAAGGCCGTCTGAAAGACTAAACTATAGCCAACATTAAAACAAAACAAGTATATATCCTTCTATATACTAGGAACCAAGCCACAAAGAATAGAAGCAATGCGTCAGGCAGATCAATCTCGTCATGATTTTAAAATGGGCTATATCTAAATTTAGCATTAAAACAGGCTTAATTCGCATCATGCTTAAAGATCGGGGCTGTACTAGATAACTAGGGAAATTTAACTTCAGGTTAGAATAATCCCTATGAGAAAAAGTCGTTTAAGTCAGTACAAGCAAAACAAACTGATTGAACTATTTGTTGCAGGTGTTACCGCCCGCACAGCGGCGCAATTAGTTAGCGTCAATAAAAATACCGCTGCCTATTACTTCCACCGTTTGCGCTTACTTATCTATCACAACAGCCCGCATCTGGAAATGCTTGATGGTGAAGTAGAAGTTGATG
>NZ_JADGLG010000063.1:0-11259 GCF_015235335.1 Neisseria sp. 19428wB4_WF04 | reverse complement strand
GCAGCCATACGGCAACGCAGTTTGAGAAACAGATATTGGCACTTTGGGTACTGATGCCGGTGAGTCTGGCGGTATCGGAAGCGGTCAAATCAAGTGTGAAAAGGCGCAGGATTTGACGGAATTTTGATTCGGTAATTTTACTGAACTTTTGGTATTTGTTTTTAATAGGTATATCAGAAGCTTAACATCATTTTTGCTGATTTTTCTTTCTAAGCCCTAAATAAATACTGAATAATGCCGAACGTTTGAATTCTCCCAGGTGCAGGAATGGCAGTACATAAATTTATTTTAATATTTTATTAAATTATGAAAATATTTCGGGCTGTGCATCAGACCGCACGGAGCTGATTTTGTTGCTATGCTTTGCTTGCAAAATTGTTCTTTTCAAAATTGCTCTCTTTGAGATCAAGCGCAGGCAATGTCCTAACGGCAGTGAAAGTGAGCTTACCATATCAACACAACCGGCCGAGGCCGTCTGAACCGCCAATCATATGAATGCCATTCTCGAAATCGAAAATCTCAATGCTTGTTTCCCCGGCCGCCAAGTGCTGCACAACATCAACCTCAGCGTGATGCGCGGCAGAAAGCTGGCAGTCGTGGGGGAAAGCGGCAGCGGCAAAACCGTGTTGGCCCAGGGCATCATGAGGTTGAATCCTGCTGTGTCGTTTGCAGGCCGTCTGAAATTCAACGGCGAAAACCTGCTTGAAAAAACGCCGTGCCAATTGCAGAAGTTGCGCGGCAAAGAAATCGGCATGGTATTTCAAGAGCCTATGACGGCGCTCAACCCGGTGATGCGCGTGGGAAAACAGATTGCCGAAGTGTTGTCGCTACATTTGGGGCTGGACACCAAACAGTCATGGGCACGGGCGGTAGAGCTGCTGGCCGAAACGGGCATACACAGCCCCGAAGAAAAAGCCTCTGCCTACCCGTTTCAGCTTTCGGGCGGGCAGCGGCAGCGGGCGATGATTGCCATGGCGGTGGCGGCAGAGCCGGAACTCTTGATTGCCGATGAGCCGACCACTGCGCTCGATGTCGCGGTGCAGGCGCAGATTCTCGATTTGCTCTCGCGCCTGCAGGCTGCACACAACATGACTTTGATCTATATCAGCCACGATTTGAACCTGGTGCGCCGCTTCGCCGATAATGTAGCGGTGATGCGCCAAGGGCGGATTGTCGAGCAGGGAGTGGCGGCGGAAGTGTTTGCCGACCCGCAACACGAATACACCCAAATGCTGCTCAACGCCGGCACGGTGAGGCAGCCTGCAGCCGTGGCGGCAGATGCCCCTACGGTGTTAGAAGCCGAAAGCATCAGCGTGGCCGTTCAGGAGCGGGCGGGCTGGTTTAAAAAGCGCAGTAAAACCCTGCTCGCACCCGTATTGTTTGACTTGAAGGCAGGCGAAACACTGGGCGTTATCGGCGAGAGTGGCAGCGGTAAAACCACGCTGGCCAAAGCCGTAATGCGCCTGATGGAGTGTTCCGGCCGTCTGAAAATCAACGGAGAAGCGTGGAACCAACAATCGCGAAAAGCCGTGCAGATGGTGTTTCAAGACCCGTTTGGTGCGTTCAACCCGCGCATGAACGTATTGGAAATCGTTTCAGAAGCCTTGGGCGTACATTTCCCCGGCATGAAAACAGCCGAAAAACGCCGCCGTGTCGAAGAAGTATTGCATCAGGTGGGGCTGCCCGAAGATATTCTCGAACGCTATCCGCACGCCTTTTCAGGCGGCCAACGGCAACGGCTGGCGATTGCCCGTGCCATCATCATGCGCCCTCAGGTGTTGGTGCTGGATGAACCGACCAGCGCGCTGGATGTGCAGTGGCAACAGCAGATTCTTGAATTGCTTGGTAATTTACAGCGGCAGCACGGGCTGAGCCTGATAATTATCAGCCATGATTTAGCGGTTATCCGCGCCCTTTCGCACCGCGTGATGGTGCTCAAAGACGGACAGGTAGTGGAGCAGGGCGTGTTGGAAAAAGTGTTTGCCAAACCCGATTCCGACTATACACAAAAGCTATTGGCACACGCCGACTCTTGAAATTTTGCCGCACAGACCCTATGCTACACCACGTTAATTAACCGAATGAATCCTCATTCCACGTCAAAAGGAATACACTTATGAGCAGCAACTTAATCGTACACGCTACCGATGCGAGCTTCGATCAAGAAGTATTAAAATCCGAAGTGCCCGTATTGCTGGACTTTTGGGCACCGTGGTGCGGCCCCTGCAAAATGATTGCACCGATTCTCGATGAAGTGGCCGCCGAATTCGAAGGCCGCTTGAAAGTGGTGAAAATCAATATTGATGAAAACGAACAGACCCCGTCACAATTCGGCGTACGCGGCATTCCCACGCTGATGGTGTTTAAAAACGGCCAAAACATTGCCACCAAAGTAGGTGCACTGGCCAAAGGCCAACTGGTTGCATTTGTGAACGCTTCGATTTAACACAGTTTCAACGCTGTCACCTGTTGGACTGCATCAGGCCGTCTGAAAATATTTCAGACGGCCTCTCTTGGTTGGTGGGGGGCTTAAGAGCGGCGCTGCAGCATCCACGATTCGATTTTACGCGCATCGTTTACACGGCTGAGGGAAGAGGGCGCATTCAGCAAAACGATAGTAACAGGCTGGTTTTGCACATTCGCGCGTACTACCATTGAGCGGCCTGCTTCACGGATATAGCCTGTTTTCTGTAGCTCAATATTCCAACTGCCTTCACGTACCAGCGAATTACTGTTTTTATAGCTGGCTTGGCCGCGGTTGGTATAAACCGAACGGTGGTTAGATGTGCTGTTGCGGCGGATAACCGGATATTTGCTGGCGGCTTGAACCAGCTTGTTTAAATCGTTGGCTGTAGATACATTGCGGAAATCCAATCCGGTAGGTTCGTAAAAACGTGTGTCAACCATGCCCAAACTTTGAGCCTTGCGGTTCATGGCGTTCACAAATGCGCTCATGCCGCCGGGGTAGCTGCGGCCAAGTGCATGGGTGGCGCGGTTTTCGCTGCTCATCAGGCTCAGGTGCAGCATTTCTGCGCGGGTCAGCGTGGTACCGATGGTTAGGCGGCTGCCGGTGCCTTTGAGTCGGTCGATTTCGGCTTCGGTAATGGTGATGTGCTCATTCATGTTTTGATCGGCATCAAGCACTACCATTGCCGACATTAATTTGGAAATCGAGGCAATGGGCATCACGCGGTTGGGGTTTTTCTGAAACAGTACTTCGCCGGTTCTGTTATTTACAATCAAGGCAGATTGTGAGGAGAGAAGAGGGCCGGCATAAGCGGCTTGGGCTTCTACTTGTTCGGCAGCATTCATAGAGGCAAAGGCGCCGATCGGGTCGCTGTCTATCGGAAAGTTTTGCTCTAAAAATTGGCCGAGCACATCTAAATCATTAGAGGCTGCGGGCAGTGAGAAGGCAGCCAGCCCGATGCTCAGGCAGGCTGCGATGATTTTTTTAGTGAAGTTCATTTTAGCGGGTTCCGTAAGTGTTTTGTGGACTCGAAAAGTAAATGGCAGTACCGTTCTCGGAAAATATCGGTGCTGTTTTGGAATGATTAACGGATTATCATGGAGTAAAGTGTGCTTGTAAAGTAAATAAGGTATATTTTTCATCAGTTTGCGTTATTTTTTACGTTTCCGTTGCATTTTTTATGTAAAAAAGCCGTCTGAAAGATTCAAAAGGCAAATTAAGCGGCGTAGTTTGATAAACGGGCGGATAATATTTATACTAAGTTAAGTTACTTTGGGGCAGCCTGCTCCGTGATGCTGTCCAATTCATATTTATATTATTATATTAATGGCTGAAGAATAAAATATGTCTGAAGAAAAGCGCTATTGCTCGTTTTGCGGTAAGCCCGAGCATGAAGTAAAAAACCTGATTGAAGGCGAACACGCCTATATCTGCAACGAATGTGTGGAAACCTGCGGCATTATGCTGCAAAACCCTAATGATGATTCTATGCAGGAAACGGCAGGAACGGAAAACAAGCTGCCTACTCCTGCTGAGATTGTAGCCAACCTTAACGACCATGTTATCGGGCAGGAACAGGCGAAAAAAGCACTAGCCGTAGCAGTATATAATCATTATAAGCGTCTGCGGCAGCCCCAAAGCAATGGCAAGGTGGAATTGTCGAAAAGTAATATCCTGCTGATAGGCCCCACAGGCTCGGGAAAAACCCTGCTGGCGCAGTCGTTGGCGCGCAAGCTTGATGTACCGTTTGTGATGGCCGATGCCACCACACTTACCGAAGCGGGCTATGTTGGCGAGGATGTCGAGCAGATTATCACCAAGCTTTTGGGTAAGTGCGATTTCGATGTGGAAAAAGCACAGCGCGGCATTGTGTATATCGATGAAATCGACAAAATCTCACGCAAAAGCGACAACCCTTCGATTACCCGTGATGTGTCGGGTGAGGGCGTTCAGCAGGCATTGCTGAAACTGATTGAAGGCACAGTGGCCTCGGTGCCGCCGCAAGGCGGGCGCAAGCACCCGAATCAGGAGTTTATCAATGTCGATACCACCAATATCCTGTTTATCTGCGGCGGCGCGTTTGCCGGTTTGGAGAAAGTAATCCGTCAGCGCACCGAAAAAGGCGGTATCGGTTTCGGCGCGGTAGTGAACAGCAAAGACGAAAATGCCGATATTACAGCGTTGTTTGAAACCGTAGAACCCGAAGATTTAATCAAATTCGGCCTGATTCCCGAGTTAATCGGCCGTTTGCCTGTGATTGCCACGCTGGCAGAGCTGGATGAAGATGCCTTAATCAATATTCTCACCGAACCGAAAAATGCGCTGGTAAAACAATATCAGGCTTTATTTGCGATGGAAGGCGTGGAGTTGGAGATCTTGCCTTCCGCCCTGCGAAGCATTGCCAAGCAGGCAATGGAGCGTAAAACCGGTGCGCGCGGTCTGCGTTCGATTATCGAACGCTGCCTGCTCGACACCATGTATATGCTCCCCGATTTGCAAGATGTGAAAAAAGTGATGGTAAATGAAAATGTGGTTGAAAAAGGCGAAGGCCCCAAGTTATTGAAAGCAGACGGTAGAGAATATTTGGCAACCGCCGCGTAAACTGCAAAACAGTATGATGAAAGTTGGAATTATCTGCAACAGCTCAGGCCGTCTGAAAAATTTTCAGACGGCCTGAGCTGTTGCAAAGGATTGAAGCCTGATTGGGTATAGGCTGCCGGATTATTATAGTGCTTCCAGCACGGCATTGCCCATTTCGGAGCAGGAAGCCTGCCGTGTGCCTTCTTCGTGGATATCGGCGGTGCGCAAGCCTTGCTGCAACACTTTCTGCACGGCGGTTTCGATTTGCTGTGCGCGTGTTTCATCGTTGAGGCTGTAGCGCAGCAGCATGGCGAGCGACAGAATCGTGGCCAGCGGGTTGGCTTTGTTTTGGCCGGCAATGTCGGGCGCGGAGCCGTGCGAGGGTTCGTAGAGGCCTTTGCCGGTTTCGTTGAGCGAGGCTGAGGGCAGCATGCCGATGGAGCCGGTGAGCATCGAGGCTTGGTCGGAAAGGATGTCGCCGAAAATATTGCCGGTGGCGATCACGTCAAACTGTTTGGGCGCGCGCGCAAGCTGCATGGCGGCGTTATCGACATACATATGGGTGAGTGTTACATCGGGGTAATCTTTGGCGGTTTGGTTGAAAATTTCCCGCCATAGCTCGGTGGTTTCCAGCACGTTGGCTTTATCTACCGAACACAGTTTTCTGCTACGTTTTTGTGCGGCTTCAAAAGCAACTTTGGCAATGCGGCGGATTTCGCTTTCGCTGTATTTCATGGTGTTGAATCCTTCACGTTCGCCATTTTCGAGCGTGCGGATGCCGCGCGGTTCGCCGAAATAGATGTCGCCGGTGAGTTCGCGCACAATCAGAATATCCAGCCCGGCTACGACTTCGGGTTTCAGGGTGGAAGCGTTGGCGAGCTCTTTGTAAAGCACGGCGGGGCGCAGGTTGGCAAACAGGTTTAAATCTTTGCGGACGGCCAACAGGCCGCGTTCGGGGCGCAGCGCGCGCTCGAGGTTGTCGTATTGCGGGCTGCCCACCGCGCCCAGCAGCACGGCATCGGCGGCACGGCACAGTTTTTGTGTGTATTCGGGGTAGGGGTGTCCGTATTCATCGTAGCCTGCGCCGCCGATAGGTGCGTATTGATATTGCACATCTAGGCCGTCTGAAATCAGCCGGTCCAACACGCGCACGGCTTGGGCGGTGATTTCGGAGCCGATGCCGTCTCCGGGCAGAATAACGATTTGTTTGCTCATTTCGGGTTCCTTTGTTGATGATGGGTTGGCTGAACGGGCTTGATTGTACCGTTTTTAGTGGGAAAGATGTTGCCGCCGGCAAGGTTTTTCAGACCGCCGCCGTGCCGAATGCCGTTCAGGGGCGGAACTTCAACCGGGCGGTGCAGACGGGGGCGATAAACCCTCATGCCGTCTGAAAAATATTATAATGCCGCTTATGAAACTGATTACTTCCGCCCGTAACGAACAGCTCAAGCATGTGTCGAAACTGCTTTCACACGGCAAAGCCCGCCGTGCGCACGGCCAAACCGTGTTGGAGGGCGTGCATCTTTTGCAGGCCTGTCTGCAGGCGGGGGTGCGGCCGATTCAGGTTTATGTGCCCGAACACAAACGCTGCGCAGGCGAAGCGGGTGCGCTGCTGGCGCAATTGCCCGAACACTGTGTTACGCCGGTGGCGGCCGGGGTGCTCTCGAGAATCAGCGGGCTGGCCCAAGCCGAGGAAGTGCTGACGCTTATTGATATTCCCGCGCCGCCCGCGCGGCCGCGGCAGGGTGATTGCGTGGTGCTCGATTGTGTGCAGGATCCGGGCAATGTGGGCACCATCATGCGCAGCGCAGCGGCGGCGGGCGTGCAAAAGTTGGTGTTGGGTCAAGGTTGCGCCGATGCGTGGGCGCCGAAAGTTTTGCGCGCGGGCATGGGGGCGCACTTTCTGCTCGATGTGTCTGAGTGCGTGGATTTGGCGCAATGGTGCGCGGGCTACGGCGGCAGTATTTGGGCAACTGCTTTATCGGCAACCAACGGGCGCAATCTTTATGATACCGATTTAACCCGCCCCGCCGCGTGGGTGTTCGGCAATGAAGGCGGCGGGGTGTCGGCAGGTTTGCTGGCGCGCGCAACCGGCTGTGTCAATATCCCGATGGCGGGGGCAACCGAATCGCTTAATGTGGCGATGGCGGCAACGGTGTGTTTATTTGAGCAAATGCGCCAGCGGCGTTAACGGTATGCTTTGGCGTCATTTTCAGAAACGGCATATTCAGACGGCCTGTTTTCCCGGCCGTCTGAACAAGCGAACCACCACAAGGAACACGAAACCATGTTTGACGAATCTTCCCGGCAGCGTCTCGCATATCTGCTGGATCACAAAGCGGAAACCGGCGCCACCATGCGCTGCGATGAGGTGCAGGCCTATATGCTGGCTCTGCTCACCGGCCCCGATGAACTGAAAACCGGCGAATGGCTGCCCGAAGTGATGGGCGGCGAGCACCGGTTTACCCCTGCCCAAGAGCAGCAAATCGAATCGCTGGTGTTGGAGATGGTGCTCGATATGCGCATGAAGCTCGACAACAAAATGTTGCCCGATTTATGGCTGTATGACGATGAAGCGGACAACCCCGATTTCCACACCTGGTGCAACGCCTATCTGTATGCCCTCGATGTGGTGCCGACCGACTGGTTCGAGACTGCGAACGATGAAGAATTCGAAGATTTGTTTTACCCCATCATGGCTTTGGGCGGCATTTACGATGAAGACGAAAACGGCGAAATGGTGCTGCATCTCACCACCCGCGAGCTTACCCAGCTTGAATCCGAACTGCCCCATGTGCTGCTGGATATTTATCACTACTGGCAGAGTATGAAAAACAAACCGCAAACCGTGCGCCGCGAAGGTGCCAAAACAGGCCGCAACGAGCCCTGCCCCTGCGGCAGCGGCAAAAAATACAAAACCTGCTGCGGCAAAGAGCAGTAAACATCATGCCGAAACTTTTGCAAAAACCGTTTTCATGCTGAATTTACTTATATTTCGTCATGCTTGAGCTTGGCCCGAGCATGACGCAAGCGTTTTTAAGGTGTCGAAAAGAATTTTGCAAAGGCCTCAGGCCGTCTGAAAACCTTTCAGACGGCCGCAACCACCACCAAGCAGGCTTTCATTTATGAACCGATTCGATTTAAACGCCGCCATCGGCATCAACCACAGCGGTGCGCCGTTTTTCCAAGCCGACTGGCCTGCGCCCGCCAATGTCAAAACCCTGATCACCACCCGCAACGGCGGCGTGAGCGAAGGTGTATACCGCAGCCTGAATGTGGGTGCGCATGTGGGCGATGCGCCCGAACACGTCCGGCAAAACCGCGAAATAGTCGGGCGGCAAACCGGCGTGCCGGTAGTGTATCTCAACCAAATCCACAGCACGGTGGTGGTGAATGCCGCCGAGCATACCGGCAGCAGCCCGCCCGACGCGGATGCCTCGTTCGACACCACCGGCACCGCAGCCTGCGCCAGCATGACGGCCGACTGCCTGCCCGTGTTGTTCTGCAACCGTGCGGGCACCGTGGTGGCCGCCGCCCACGCGGGTTGGCGCGGATTGGCGGGCGGCGTGCTGCAAAACACCGTTGCCGCCATGAATGTGCCGCCCGTTGAAATCATGGCCTATCTCGGCCCCGCCATCGGCCCCGAAGCCTTCGAGGTGGGGCAGGATGTTTACGATGCCTTCTGCACGCAAAACCCCGCAGCCGGGCAAGCTTTCGAGCCGATAGGCAGCGGCAAATATTTGGCCGACATCTGCCGTCTTGCCCGCCAGGCCCTGCAAAACGAAGGCGTGGGCATGGTTTACGGCGGCAACCACTGCACCGTGCTGGAGCGGGATACCTTTTTCTCTTACCGCCGCGAAGGCCGAACCGGCCGTATGGCCAGCATCATTTGGCTGGAACAACAGCCCGGGGCTCTTGCAAAAACACCGTAAGGCCGTCTGAAAAGGTTGGGCCGTCTGAAAAGGTTGGGCCGTCTGAAAAGGTTGGGCCGTCTGAAAAGGTTGGAGCCGTCTGAAAGGTTGGAGCCGTCTGAAAGGTTGGAGCCGTCTGAAAGGTTGGAGCCGTCCGAACAAGCTGAAAAACGGTTTCAGACGGCCTGAAGTTGCCGGCGGGCCGGAACGCTGCCGTGGCGTGCTCCACATCGGGCGGCGGTTCGACCGTCCGGCGTTAAACCACGCCTGCCGAAAACACAGGCATTGCGGTACAATGCCGCTTTTATCCAACCGACTGCCGAAACATTATGAAAGCCAGCCAATTTTTCATTTCCACCTTAAAAGAAGCCCCCGCCGAAGCCGTGCTGCCCAGCCACCGGCTGATGATACGCGCAGGCCTGATCAAAGCCGCTGCTTCGGGCTTGTATACTTGGATGCCGATGGGCTTGCGCGTTTTGCGCAAAGTGGAAAACATCGTGCGCGAAGAAATGAACCGCGCCGGCAGCGTAGAGTTGCTGATGCCCGTGGTGCAGCCTGCCGAATTGTGGCAGGAATCCGGCCGCTGGGAGTTTTACGGCAAAGAGCTTCTGCGCATCAAAGACCGCCACGGGCGCGATTTCTGCATGGGGCCGACCTGTGAAGAAGTGATTACCGATATTGCGCGCAAAGAAATCACCAGCTATAAGCAACTGCCGAAAAACTTCTACCACATTCAAACCAAATTCCGTGATGAAGTGCGCCCCCGTTTCGGCGTGATGCGTGCGCGCGAGTTTTTGATGAAAGATGCTTATTCGTTTCACGCCGATTACGAATCGCTGGTGAACGAAGGCTATCTGCCCATGTATCGCGCTTACTGCCGCATTTTCGACCGCCTGGGTTTGAACTACCGCCCCGTTGCCGCCGACACCGGCAGCATCGGCGGCACCGGTTCGCACGAGTTTCAAGTATTGGCCGAGAGCGGCGAAGATGTGATTGCCTACAGCGATGCTTCCGACTATGCTGCCAATGTGGAGCTGGCGCAAACCCTGGCGCAAACGGGAAAACGCGCCGCCGCCGCAGAAACCCTCACCAAAGTGCACACGCCCAACGTGAAAACCATTGCCGCGTTGGTGGAATTTTTGAACATTCCCATCGAGCGCACGCTGAAATCCATTGTGGTGGAAGGCAAAGAAGAAGGCGAAATCGTACTGCTGCTGCTGCGCGGCGATCACGAGTTTAACGATATCAAGGCCGAAAAACTGCCCGGCATCAAATCGCCGCTCGCTATGGCTTCGCCCGAAGCCGTTCAGACGGCCTTCGGTGCCAACGGCGGTTCGCTCGGCCCGGTGGGCTTCAAAGGCAGGGTTTATGCCGACTATGCCTGCGAGAAACTGGCCGACACCGTTATCGGTGCCAACGAAGACGACCACCACTACACCGGCTTTAACTTCGGCCGCGACTGCCCCGAGCCGGAATTTGTCGATTTGCGCAATGTGGTCGAAGGCGACCCCAGCCCCTGCGGGCAAGGCCGTCTGAAACTGGCGCGCGGCATCGAAGTGGGGCATGTGTTCCAACTGCGCGGCAAATACTCCCAAGCCATGAACGCAAGCTTTCTGGACAACAACGGCAAAGCGCAAATCATGGAAATGGGCTGCTACGGCATCGGCATCACCCGCATCGTGGCCGCTGCCATCGAGCAGAACCACGACGAGCGCGGCATCGTTTGGACGGAAGCAATGGCGCCGTTTCAAGTGGTGATTGTGCCGATGAATTATAAAAAATCCGATACGGTGAAAGCCGCCGCCGACCATCTTTATGCCGAGTTGCTGGCGCAAGGTGCCGATGTATTGTTGGACGACCGCGATGAGCGCGCCGGCGTGCTGCTTAACGATTCCGAGCTGCTGGGCATTCCCCACCGAATCGTTATCGGCGACCGGGGCTTGAAAGAGGGCACGGTGGAATATGCCCGCCGCACCGATAACGAAGCGCAAAACGTGCCGGTGAAAGAAGTTGCGGCCAAAGTGATGGCTGCGCTGAACGCTTAAAATACTGCGCTGCGTTGATGCGTTGATTTTCCCGAGCCGGTGAAAATCAAACTTAAGGCCGTCTGAAAAAAGATTTTACCGGATAACGGCGGTAAATATTTGGGGCTGACGTAGATTAGCAGTCATGACAGGCTGCCAAAATGAAGATAACCCACTGTAAGTTAAAGAAGAGTCTGCAAAGAAAACTGCTTGAATATTTTGTATTGGAAGTAACCGCACGTTCTGCTGCCGATATCTTAGGTATTCAGCCCAATAC
>NZ_JADGLG010000062.1:0-12190 GCF_015235335.1 Neisseria sp. 19428wB4_WF04 | reverse complement strand
GTATTGGGCTGAATACCTAAGATATCGGCAGCAGAACGTGCGGTTACTTCCAATACAAAATATTCAAGCAGTTTTCTTTGCAGACTCTTCTTTAACTTACAGTGGGTTATCTTCATTTTGGCAGCCTATCATGACTGCTAATCTACGTCAGCCCCTTAAATAAATAAATACCGCCGCGTTGGTAATAAAGGCCGTTTAAAAAAGGCCGTCTGAATTTTTCAGACGGCTCGGGCATTTAGGCAACGCTGTAAACCGTGCCCTCTGAAAATCAACTTATAAAGCTAAGGTGCTCTGAGAATCAAACTTAAGGCCGTCTGAAAAAAGCCGCCTGAATGTTTCAGACGGCCGCTACGGCTTTAAAACCGTTGATCGTTTCATTTGTTATTTACTGCGTGCAAAAACCATTTTCGCTGCCTGCCATGATACGCAGCATGCGCCGCCGATAAAGATTAGGTCGGCAACGGTGCGCACCCAGCGCAAGGTATCGAGCAGCTCCTGCTGCATGAAGCCTTCGCTGCGGGCATACCACAAACCTTGTGTGATGCTGGCATAGGCCTGAATCACGCCGACCGGCAGGAGGCTGATAACAATCATCAGCACCAACCCGCTGTTGAGCAGCCAGAAGCCCCAAGTCATCAGGCTTTCATTAAATTCTGCATCCGGTTTGATATAGGAAGCCACCAGCAACACAAAGCCCAACGCCAAAAAGCCGTATACGCCGAACAGGGCGGCGTGCGCGTGCACGGCGGTGGTGTTCAAGCCTTGCAGGTAATAGAGTGAAATCGGCGGGTTGATTAAAAAGCCGAACACGCCTGCGCCCACCATGTTCCAAAACGCTACGGCAACGAAACACATCAGCGGCCAGCGCAGCCGTTTCGCCCACGGGGCTGCGTGCTGGTAGGACCAATGTTCGTAAGCTTCACGACCAAGCAGAATCAAGGGTACAACCTCTAAGGCGGAAAATGATGCGCCCACGGCCATCACCGGCGTGGTGGTGCCGGAAAAATACAGATGGTGGAACGTGCCCGGCACGCCGCCCACCAGAAACAGGCTGGCGGCAATCAATGAGGTGATGGTTGCGGTGCGTTGCGATACCAAGCCCATGTTGTAGAAAATGAAAGCCAGCGCGGCGGTGGCAAATACTTCGAAAAACCCTTCCACCCAAAGGTGGACAACCCACCAACGCCAGTATTCCATAATGGTGAGGCTGGTGTGTTCGCCGTAAAACAGCCCGGGCGCGTAAAACAACCCCACCCCTGCCATAGAGGCAACAAAAACTGCCAGCATGTTTTTATCGGTTTTCTGCCGGAAGGCGTTGACGGTGCAGCGCAGCATCAGCCACAACCACAACAGCAGGCCGACCATCAGCAGAATCTGCCAAAAACGCCCCAAATCCAAATATTCATAACCCTGATGGCCGAACCAGAAATTCAAATGCAGCGGAATGGCATGGCTCAACGCTAAAAAGTTGCCGCCGTATGATCCCAGCACCACAATAAACAGCGCGATATACAGAAAATTCACGCCCGCGCGTTGGAATTTGGGATCTTTGCCGCCGTTGATAATCGGTGCCAAAAACAGACCGGCGGTGAGAAAGCCGGTGGCAATCCAGAAAATCGCCGACTGAATATGCCAGGTGCGCACCAGTGCATAGGGAAACCATTGCGAGATGTCGATACCGTAAAACTGCTGGCCTTCCACAGTGTAGTGCGCGGTCAGGCCGCCCAGCAACACCTGCGCCACAAACAAGGCCACGGTTAAAAACACATATTTGCCCAGGGCTTTTTGCGATGGGGTCAGCACCACTTTAGAGAGCGGGTCTTCAGACGGCGCGGCAGGTTCGTCATCGTGTTTCTTTAAAAACGAGAAACCCCAAACCAGCAGGCCGATGCCCAGCAGCAAAAACACGATGCTGGCAAACGACCACATATAGTTTTCGGTGGTCGGCACGTTATTGACCAAAGGCTCGTGCGGCCAGTTGTTGGTATAGGTGGCATCATGCCCGGGGCGGTTGGTGGAAGATGCCCAAGCCGTCCAAAAGAAGAAGTCGGTTAATTTTTGGCGCGCCTCTTCACTCGGCAGCGTGCCGTTTTTCATGGCAAACGCTTCACGGGTTTTAATCATGGAGGGGTCATCACCGTAGAGCATGATGTAGTAAGGCGCAACACGTTTAACCGCTTCGATGCGGGTGGCAGAAAGCACCACCTGTCCGTTTTCATTGACGCGCCCGCCGTTGCGGTATTCTTCGGCCAAACGCGCCTGAATATTGGCTTGGGCCGCTTTATCTAAATCGGCATATTTTTTACCGGTTTCTTTTTCTGCAGTGATGTCGAGCCAGGCCTCCGCTTCGCGGTGCAGCCAATCGGCCGTCCAATCGGGTGCCTGGTAGGCGCCGTGGCCGAGTATCGAACCCAACTCCATGCCGCCCGTGCTCTGCCAAGCCGACTGGCCTGCCAACACATCTTCTTTAGTGATAACGGTTTGCCCGGATTCGCTCACATAAGCCTGAGGAATCGGGGGCACCTGCCTGTAAACCTCGACACCCAAGTAACCGAGGATAGAGAAAGTAACCGCCAGTACCGCAATCAGCGAATACCAGAGCTTTTTATACTGTCCCATTTTGTGCTCCTTCTTCTAGTTGTGAAGTGGTTTCTAAATATTCATAAAATATGAATGTTGAAATTGTAGCACAAATTGATAAAAATAACGTTCTATCGCCGATAAAAAACAGAAATTTTTACTAAATAAAAGATAAATATAGATATATATCAAAATCTGCACTCGCCATCCGACACAACAACAGCTATTGGCACGATGAAAACTATTTTAAAAACACCAGTCACACCAGTCACACACTATAACCATGCTTTTAATATTCTTAAATAATGAATCAATTGATGTAAATCAATACCCATCCCGCAAGCTTCACATATGATTTTTTATCCATAAAACCGCTTCATAAAGCGGACATTTTCCAAAAAGGAACTTAACCATGAAACGCCACACCTTAGCTGCTCTGATAGCACCTTTATTCGCTCTCGCCTCCTGCGGACAGCCGCCGGCTGAAAAGCCTGCCGAAACTTCAGCTGCTTCTTCGCCCAAAGCTGAAACCCAAGCTTCTCAGGGCGAGCTGCCGGTAATTGAGGCAGTATTGACTTCCGCACCCAACGTGCCGCCGCCGGTTGATCGGGATTATCCTGCCAAGGTAGTCGTCAAAATGGAAGTGATTGAAAAAGTGATGCAGATGGCCGATGGTGTCGATTATAAATATTGGACATTCGGCGGTGATGTGCCCGGACAATTCATCCGTGTCCGCGAGGGAGACACGGTTGAAGTACAGTTTTCCAACCACCCCACATCCACAGTACCCCACAATGTTGATTTCCACGCAGCAACCGGCCCCGGCGGCGGTGCAGAAGCCACCTTTACTGCTCCTGGGCATACTTCTACCTTTAATTTCAAAGCCCTGCAACCCGGCCTGTATATCTATCACTGCGCCACGGCGCCGGTAGGTATGCATATTGCCAACGGTATGTACGGTTTGATTTTGGTCGAACCCAAAGAAGGCCTGCCCAAAGTGGATAAAGAGTTTTATGTGGTACAGGGCGATTTCTACACCAAAGGCAAATACGGCGAAACCGGCCTGCAGCCTTTCGATATGGAAAAAGCCATTAAAGAGCAACCGGATTATGTAGTATTCAACGGCCACGTCGGCGCGATTGCCGGCGACAACGCCTTAAAAGCAAAAGTAGGCGAAAGTGTGCGCATTTATGTGGGCAACGGCGGCCCCAACTTGGTATCCTCATTCCACGTTATCGGTGAAATTTTCGATAAAGTATATGTGGAAGGCGGCAAGCTGATTAACGAAAATATCCAAACCACAATCGTACCTGCGGGCGGGGCAGCAATTGTCGATTTCAAACTCGATGTACCCGGCAGCTACACACTGGTGGACCACTCCATCTTCCGCGCCTTCAACAAAGGCGCGCTCGGTCAATTGAAAGCAGAAGGACCTGAAAACAAAGAAATTTATTCAGGAAAACTCAGTGACGCCATCTATCAGTCAGAGGGCGGTGCCATTCAAACCGTGCCGCTCACTGCCGAAGAAGAAGCCAAAGTGAAGGCAGGCCCCAGCAAGGCATCAAACAAAGAAGATCAGATCAAGCTCGGCAAAGCCGTGTTTAACGCCAACTGCATGGCCTGCCACGGCGCAGAAGGCAAAGGCGTGGAGGGCGCGTTCCCCCCGCTTGCCAACTCCGACTATCTGAAAGCCGATCCCAAACGCGGCATTCACGCCATACTCAAAGGCCTGAGTGGAAAAATCACCGTTAACGGCAAAGAATACAACAGCGTAATGCCCGCTGTTGCGTTAAACGATGAAGACACCGCCAATGTACTGACCTACATACTCAACAGCTTCAACAACGGCGGCGGCCAGATTCACGCAGCCGATGTAGCCAAAGAGCGCGGCAAATAAATCAAAGGCCGTCTGAAAAACTTCAGACGGCCTTTGCCGCAAGAAACCATAACGTTTCATCCCATACTTTCAGACGGCCTTGTTATCCCCAGGCCGTCTGAAAAAACATCACGGAGCAAACCGCCATGAATACCGCACCACTGTTTGCCGCTGTTCTGCTGCTGAGCGCAGGCACTGCCGCCGCCGAAATGGCCAAAGTGAGCGGCGGCCGATACCGACCGCTTTATCTGAAAAAAGAAACGCCCATGATCAGCGTAAAAGCATTTCAAATCGACACCCTGCCCGTTACCAATGCCCAATTCGCCGCATTCATACAAAAACACCCGCAATGGCAGCGCGACAAAACCAGCAGCAAACAGGCCGAGTCCGGTTATCTGCGCCACTGGGTAAAAAACAATAACGGCCACGCTCCGCCCGAAAACGATTTAAACAAACCCGTTACCAATGTTTCATGGTTTGCTGCCCACGCCTACTGCGCCGCACAAGGCAAACGCCTGCCCACCATCGATGAATGGGAGTTTGCCGGCCAAGCCTCCCAAACCCGCATCAACGGCACCGCCGAACCGGGCTACAACCGCACTATTCTCGACTGGTATGCCGAAGGCAACCGCAAAGGCCTGCGCGATGTCGGGCAAAACAAACCCAATTACTGGGGCATTCACGATATGCACGGCCTGATTTGGGAGTGGACTGAAGACTTCAACAGCAGCCTGCTCACCTCAGCTTCTGCTGCCGGCAGCAATATGTTTTGCAGCGGCGCATCAGCAGGCTCCGCCGACCCCAGCGACTACGCCGCCTTTATGCGCTACGGCATACGCACCAGCCTGCAGGCTAAATTTGTACTCAACAACCTAGGATTCCGCTGCGCGAAGTAAAACAGAGCAGCAGCTTTGGCAAAATTCAAAATCATTACAAAACTGCTTTGCAAAGCATCTGAAGGATATCTGATTTTCATTTCAATTTTAATACTCAGATAGTATAGATTAGAGCCGGTTTAAGAATAAAACATTTGGTGTTTCACAGCCAATTGTTTTTCTTTTCCTGTGAACCAGCACATCCGAACCCCCGCGTATCTCCCAGTAGTTGATATTGTGCGAAACCGTTTGTCTGGGGAAATATTGACAGATAAATCCGCCGGCATCTTCATTGATCCTTTTCTCCCCCAAATAGCCGAGGCGGTAAAATAGGCTTCCGCCACCAATGCTTCGGCGGTTTGGGTGCACAGTAAAATTCTTTGCTGTTATACATAGCTACGGCACACTGGTTTTATCTGTCTCCGATGATGAGGCGCGGGCGACTCTTTAGCTTTGAAGCTCTTCAGTTTGCCGCTAACGGTATTGCTAGCAACCCGTTCGGCCGAGGTCGGTAATGCTCCTTTCCTATCTGTTGAAAAAAGCCGGGTTGTTCACACTTTTTATATGAAACAGCTTTTGTTTTTTGCTAAAACGATAGTTTCGTGATTTCTGTGCATTCTTAGAGAGCGATATAGCTTGTGCTTTTGGGTATTTTGACAACTCTCAACAATCCCAAAACGGGCCTTTAGGCAAAAAAACAAAAAGTGTAAACAACATTAGGATTTTCTACATCGCTCATTGCCGACAATGGTGTCGGATCACCAACCACCGTTGCGGAGTTTTGTGCAACAATCGCGAGAAGCTCGAGTGTTCCTCTGGCTCATGTGCTTCCATACTGCTCAATAAGGCTTCCGGCTGCTGCCGAGACGTTACCATGGTGTGCTGCTGTTGGTACTAGTAGTGCCAGACAGTGCTGTGGCGAGGCTTGATTTGATGATGTTTGTGCAACTGCTTCGGCGCCATGTTGATGGCGGATAAAGATGTTGATGTATTGAATCGGCCGAGAATGGAGCTTATCTTATAGGCTTTTCATTTGCTTCGTTTGCTTTGCAGGTTTGGCTGTTAGGATACGGTATCATTCGCTTTGAACCGGTTATATAGATCATAACAATCTTTACTCAGAAAAGGTCATCTGAAATTACACTCACTTTCAGCACCTCTATAAAAACCGCTATAATTCTGAAACTCTTACTCATCCCACATCGTGCCATGATCAGCCAATTTAAACAAATAGGCATTGTTGCCCGTCCTCAAACGCCGCGAATTCAAGAAACCCTGCATACACTGGTGGAGTTTCTACACGAAAAAAAACTTGACATTTATCTCGATGAGGCCGCTCTGCACGATGGTTCTGTCTGTGCCGTAGATGCAAAACGCTGCCATATTCTTGACAAAGGCAACTTCGGCAAAAAATGTGATTTGGTCATTGTACTGGGCGGCGATGGCACATTTCTGTCGGTAGGTCGCATTATTGCCCCTTTCCGGGTACCGGTTATCGGCGTCAATCAAGGGCATTTGGGGTTTCTCACACAAGTACCGCGCGAAAATATGACCCTGATACTCAACGGTATGCTCTCGGGAAAATATCTACCCGAAGAGCGCATTCTGCTCGAAACCACCCTGATACGCGAAGGTGGCACCGTTACCGCTTCACTGGCTCTAAACGACGTAGTTTTATCGCGCGGCGGTGCCGGACAAATGATTGAATTCGAAGTGTTTATCAATAAAGAATTTGTTTACACACAACGTTCAGACGGCCTGATTGTTTCCACCCCCACAGGTTCCACTGCCTATGCTCTTGCCGCCGGGGGTCCGATTATGCAGGCCAGTCTGCGTGCATTTACTTTAGTGCCCATTTGCCCCCAATCCATGACCAACCGCCCGATTGCCGTTGCCGACACTTGCGAAATTGAAATTCTAGTAACCAAAGGCGGTGATGCGCGCACCCATTTCGATGGGCAGTCGTTTATAGACATCCATACTTTTGACCGCATCAAAATCCACCGCTACCGCCACCCCTTGCGCGTATTACACCCCACAGATTACCAATATTACAAAACCCTTCGCCAAAAGCTGCATTGGGGAGAGCAATTGGTCGAAACATACCGTCAAATAAAAAAGATAGGAACTATACTAACTAAGCCCTAAATTTCACGTCACCTGTGCTACACTTTAAGCTGCTTGGATGGCACACCAAAGTTAAACCGAAACCCGTATTCTTTGTAAGAATAACGAAAAAGGTTGACGGTTGATTCCATTGTATTTTCTCAGAACACGCTTTTGCCGGACTCTAGAAATTCTCGATACTATTGATATGGTTTTATTTGTCTGAAAACAACCTGCCGTGATGGATACGGTGATGGGTAAAACCGCTTATATCCAACATATCACTGCTGCCCAAACAGTCAGTACGGACAATACTGTCAGGCATGATTTTTCTTGTAATAACAAGCAGTAGTGTTTCTCTTTTAGCATCCTCGACAACTACTGTATAAACCTTTGTACCGCGTTAAGAATCCGGATACTGTCACGTTTGTTGTTGCCTCCGCCTGAGCACGTCTGCCTTTGTGTTTACTACCGAAGCAGCCCTCATCCAACTCTACGAAGCATCAAAAATCTGGACCTGCCTTAAGAGTCAAACGATGACTGATAATGAGGCGGATTTTGCAGTAAAACAGCGTTGCGAAATGAGGATAGATTCCTAATAAATCTGCAGCAGAATGGTCTGTAACTTCACATACAAAAAACCGAAGGGGTTATCTTTAACTGCTCTTTTTAGTTACAATGGGTTATCTGCATTTCTACAGTTTGGGATAACTACTAATCCAGCAAAGTCTCAAAAGATAAGAAATCCAGCCTTACTTAAAAAATGGTTTTGTGAGTGACCGTAGTAGTAATAGTATCGGCTTCGTACCACCGTACTGCTAGTGTTTGACCACTTGTTTTGTGTTTTTCACTATATACGTTGCTCGTACAAAGATACAAAACGCCTCAAAACCAACCCTTCAATAAGGCAAACACAAACACCAGTACAGCAAAGGCATAAAAACCCAGGCGTGTGCGGTTACCTACATGAACGTGCATATCGTGCAGAATGTAGTAGAAACGGTGCACACCGTGCCAAAGAATGGTAAATACTACGGCACACAACACCAAATATACCAATTTATTGCCGACAAAGCCGTGTACGCTGTCGTAAAAATCAGCCGGGCTGCCCAATATGCTGGACGGCAGCAGCAGGCACATCACTACTAGAACAGGGGCTAGAATCAGAGCTGCAACGGTACCGCCTGCTGAAAAGATGCCCCAATACAAAGGCTTCATGTGTTTGTTACTCATTATTTTATCCCTCTTGTCAGGCCAATACGGCAACCAGTAACACCAACACCACAAAAACTGCGGCGAATGCGCTCCAACTGGCTTTAATCAATACGGCAGCCGGAACAAATTTTTCGCCTTTCTGTATCGGCATTGCTTTTGGCACGGCTTCAAACCAAGTTTTGCTGTTGAAGCAGGCCGCAGCCACGGCAAACAGGTTCAACAGCACCATCAGCGGGTTTTTCTGCATCTCCACCCAGCCTGCCCAAGCATCAAAGCTGCCTGCTAGGGAAGCCAAGCCGCAGAACAAGTTCAATGCGGCCAAAGCCACCGGCACGCTGGTCAGCTCACGCAACATATAGAGTTTGAAAAAGCGGTTGTGCATATACCAGTTAGCCGGCTGTTTGGCGGTATAAGGTTTACGGCTCATGTTATGCCTCCTCTTTCTTCAGGTTGGATAACGCCCAAAACGGCACGGCGGCGGCTTTGGCCTGCTGGATGGCACCGGCCGGGTCAACGTGTTTCGGACACACTTCCGAGCAGTAGCCAACAAAGGTACACGGCCAAATGCCGTTTTCACCGTTCATTACTTTAAAACGGGCGGTTTTGCCGGTATCTCGGTTGTCGAGATTGTAGCGGTGTGCCAACGCGGTAGCGGCCGGGCCGAGAAAATCGGCGTTCAACCCCACCTGCGGGCAGGCCTGATAACACAGCATACAGTTGATACACATAGTGTATTGTTTGAACTTGGCCAGCTCGGCAGGTGTTTGGCGGTATTCCTTATCGGCCAGCGCGCGCGGGTTTTTATTGATGATATAGGGTTTGACCGATTCGAGCTTTTCGATAAACGGATCAGCATCCACAATCAGGTCTTTTTCGATGGGAAACTGATCAAGCGCGCCAACAGTGATTTTGCCCGCCGAAGCATATTCGCGCACAAAAGTCGAGCAGGCAAGTTTGGGTTCGCCATTGACCACCATGCCACACGAGCCGCACACCTCCATGCGGCACGACCAGCGGTAGGCCAGTTCCGGCTCGAAATCGTCTTTAATCAGGGCGAGCGCGTCCAAAATCGACATATCCTGCGTCCATTCGATTTCAAACACTTGCGGCCACGGTTTCTCGTCAATACCGGGGCGGTAGCGCATCACTTCCAGTTTAATGATTTGGCTCATGATTTTTTCTCCCCTTCTGCACCGTAAACCCGTTTGGCGGGCTGCGATTTGGTAATCAACACGCTGCTGTATTCAATCTGCGGCGGTTCTTGCTCCCCCCGATAGAAACTCAGGGTGTGTTTGAGGAAATTTTCATCATCACGCTCGGGAAAGTCCAACCGCTGATGCGCGCCGCGCGACTCGGTGCGCGCATCGGCAGAATAAATCATCGCTTCGGCCACATCCAACAGATAACCCAATTCAATGGTAGTGAGCCAATCAGTGTTGTAGGTATCCGAATGGTCGGTTACACGCACATTCCGATAGCGCGCTTTCAGACGGCCTATTGCTTCTTTGGCACGCGCACCATTTTCCGCACTGCGGTAGATGCCCACTTCCGCCTCCATCATCGCACCCAATTCGCGGCGGATGTCGGCTGGTTTCTCAGTACCGTCCGTACGATTTTTCAATTCGGCAAACGGCCGGTAAGCCTGCTCGGCCAACGCGGCAAACGCTTCACAGTCCAAGCCGCTGCCGGCGGCTTGAGCATGTTTCAGCGCCTCTTCACCCGCCACTTTGCCGAATACGCATAACTCGGCCAACGAGTTAGAACCCAAACGGTTGGCACCGTGCAGGCCGACCGAAGAGCATTCACCCACCGCAAACAACCCTTTGATACGGGTTTCGCAACGCTGGTCGGTTTCGATGCCGCCCATGGTGTAGTGCGCGGTCGGACGCACCGGAATCGGCTCGTACACAGGATCGACACCAACGAATTTCTGCGCCAGCGAGCGGATAAACGGCAGCCGCTCATTGATAAAGTCTTCACCCAAATGGCGCAAATCCAAATGCACCGCATCACCGCGCGGCGTGCTGATGGTGCGGCCAGCCTTCCATTCATGGTAAAACGCCTGCGACAAACGGTCGCGCGGCCCCAGCTCCATATATTTGTTTTTCGGCTCGCCGATGGGCGTTTCCGGCCCCAAACCATAATCCTGCAAATAGCGGTAGCCGTCTTTATTAACCAAAATACCGCCTTCGCCACGGCAGCCTTCGGTCATCAGAATGCCTGAGCCGGGCAGGCCTGTAGGGTGGTATTGCACAAATTCCATATCGCGCAGCGGCACACCGTGGCGGTAGGCCATCGCCATGCCGTCACCGGTTACAATACCGCCGTTGGTGTTGAAGGCAAACACGCGCCCGGCACCGCCGGTGGCAATAATCACGCTTTTGGCCTGCACCGCGCGTACCACGCCTTCTTGCAGGCCGTAACACAACACACCGGCTAACCCGCCGTTATCAATGAGCAAATCAAGCGCAAAATGTTCGTCCAAACGTTTGATATTGGGATACTGCATCGAGGTTTGAAACAAGGTGTGCAGCATATGGAAACCGGTTTTGTCGGCGGCAAACCAAGTTCGCGGAATCTTCATGCCGCCAAAACGGCGGACATTGGCACGTCCGTCAGGCAGGCGCGACCACGGGCAACCCCAGTGTTCCATCTGAACCATCTCTTCAGTGGCATGTTCCACAAAATACTGCACCACATCCTGCTCGCACAACCAGTCGCCGCCCGAAACGGTGTCGTTGAAATGGTTTTCGAGCGAATCATCGTCACGCACCACGCCGGCCGAACCGCCTTCTGCTGCTACGGTGTGGCTGCGCATAGGATAAACCTTGGAAATCAAGTGTACGGTTTTATCGGGCGCGGCGCGTGCGATTTCAATTGCCGCCCTCAAGCCCGCACCACCTGCACCCACAATTGCCACATCGGTTTGAATGATGTCCATATTGCCTGCTTTTTTGTTGGTAGTCGGTTATGTTATTAAACAACATTGTAAATAAATTTAATAAGCGTCTTTTGATAAAAGGCAAATTTAGCCGAATCTTACTGTTTGGCAAACGTAAAAAAACCGTCTGAAAACTTTTAGGATTTCAGACGGCCTGTAGCCTTTGCAAAACTTACACTACTCTCTCAAATAAAAGCCCGATTACCGAAGTAATTTATTAAGTAGACTAAAATAAAAAAAATCTGCCCCCCCTAAAAAACCGAACAGCTTAATCAATCGACTCCCAAAGCCTGAATCCTGTATGGCACAGAACTCAATCCTTTCCAGCTTAACCCCATTATAGTTGCAGTAACAGATAGATTCGCGCAAAGCTGCTGCCAATCCGGCAGCGGAAGCATATTTGCGCGTATGGAAGCATTCCACTTTGAAATACGCAGGCTTTTTTTAACGTGCCGGAGAAGCTTTCCATTGCCGCATTGTCCAGACAGTTTCCCTTACGGGACATGCTCTGCACTAATCCTTTGTCTTTTAACTGCTTTTGATAAAAATCCATCTGATACTGCCAACCTTGGTCAGAATGCAGTATCGGTTTTTCAG
>NZ_JADGLG010000061.1:0-12197 GCF_015235335.1 Neisseria sp. 19428wB4_WF04 | reverse complement strand
TGGACCGCCTGACTTATTGCTGCGATATTTTTGAGACGGGCAATGATTCTTACCGGATGAAACACCGCTCATAGGGTGGCTCAATTTTAGACCACAACTGTGGCTCAGTTTTGGAATGGAATTGACAACCACTGTCTATTTGGGTGCGAGCGGCCTTCATTTGCCTTTAAAATGCAGTTTATTTGCGCTTTAATTGAAACTGTATGCAGCCATCTAAGAAGTGCACTATGACCAGCACCTAAAAGTACACTACTTTTAAGCCGGTATCGGCAGCATGATGGATTTGGAAGGGAGTGGGTTTAAAACAGACCGTCTGAAACCTGTGGAATACAAACGCGAAAAATCTCAGCTCGAGCCTTTCGATACAATCCGGCTGTGTACGCAGCGCCGTGTTGGGGGAAATAACCGGGCAAACCATAGCTGGGGGATATAGGCAAACGCAGTAAAACCCGCTCGCCGGTTCAGGTTTGCCAGCCGAAGCCGGTGGGACGGGATAGGCCAAAAAAACTATATCGCAACACTATTTTTGTGAATGTAAGTGCAGATGAAAGGAGTAATGTATGTCGCGAGCTTATTATGGAAAAAGTATTGCTGATTTTATTCAAGAAGATAATTTAAGTATTTTGGGTGCGTTGACCAAGCATCATGGTTATCAGTCTTTGGAAAAATCGCAACAAAACGCATGGGAAAAGCAAATTGCTATTTTAAAATCACAATTGGTGGATTTAACTGGGCATATTTATTTTGAATTTTCTATTCCGCGAATGGGGAAGCGTGTTGATAATATTGTCATTCTTGGCAATAAAATTTTTTTACTAGAGTTTAAAATTGGTAGCAAACAATATGATAAGTATGCGATTGACCAAGTGATTGACTATGCGCTTGATTTACGAAATTTTCATGAAGGTAGCCATCATGTGAATTTAATACCCGTATTGATTGCGGAGAAAGCACCAATTATTCAAAATAATTTTCAGGCAGCACAAAATTTAGACTGTGCGATTTTATTGAATGCGCAGAATTTGGGTGAGTTTTTCTCGTCTTTTGATTCAAATAATCTGATGGATGTTGCAGCTTGGGAGCAATCATCATACAAACCAACCCCGACCATTATTGAAGCAGCACAAGCGCTTTATCAAAAGCATGATGTTGCAGAAATCACGCGCTCAGATGCTGGAGCAAAAAATTTGTCAGATACTGCTGGTTGTATTAGCAACATTATTGAGCAAGCTAAACAAGAACATAAAAAATCCATTTGTTTTGTTACTGGTGTACCAGGCGCAGGTAAAACATTGGCTGGACTCAATATTGCTAATCAGCGCTTAAAAGTAGCAGAAGATGAACATGCTGTTTTCTTATCAGGAAACGGCCCGTTGGTGCAAGTTTTACAAGAAGCGTTGGCAAGAAACCGCGCCATTAAAAATAAAATCAAAAAAGAAACTGCACTAAAAGAAACTCGGGCGTTCATTCAAAATATTCATTATTTTAGAGACGAATATTTGAAAAACTCACAAGCACCCACTGAAAAAGTTGTGGTATTTGATGAAGCACAACGTGCTTGGAATCAACATCAAACCAGTAAATTTATGAGTCAAAAACGCGGACTGTCAGATTTTAACCAGTCTGAGCCAGAATTTTTGATTGAGGTGATGAATCGTCATCAAGATTGGTGTGTGATTGTTTGCTTGATTGGTGGCGGGCAAGAAATTAACACGGGCGAGGCAGGCCTAGTTGCCCGGATGCAAGCTTTGTAATCTT
This sequence comes from Neisseria sp. 19428wB4_WF04, assembly GCF_015235335.1. Classification (NCBI taxonomy): domain Bacteria; kingdom Pseudomonadati; phylum Pseudomonadota; class Betaproteobacteria; order Neisseriales; family Neisseriaceae; genus Neisseria; species Neisseria sp. 19428wB4_WF04. Next base: position 10,439 of record NZ_JADGLG010000061.1, on the reverse strand, counting down.
CTTACCCAGATTGGCAGGTGCATTATTCTAATTTGATTGTCAATCAAGACAATTATTTGCAAGATACCACAATAAAAAACTGGTTATCTACAACAGGCGTTGAGCAAGACCATTTACATCTGGCTACTTCAGTGCGCTCATTTCGGTCAGAAAAAGTTTCGGCATGGGTACACATGTTATTGGATGTGGATGATCAAGCCAAGCTACTGTGGCACGAGATTCAAGAAAACTACCCTATTGTACTCACAAGAGATTTGCAAAAAGCCAAAGCATGGGTGAAAGCTCAAGCTAAAGGAAGTGAGCGTTATGGCTTGGTGGCTTCATCGGGGGCACGCCGTCTGAAAGCATTGGGTGTAAATGTTAAAAATGAAATCGACGTGGCCAATTGGTTTTTAAATTCTAAAGATGATGTACGCTCTTCTTATTTTTTAGAAGATGTGGCGACAGAGTTTGATGTACAAGGATTGGAGCTTGATTGGGTATGCATAGCATGGGGTGAGAATTTTTATTATCAAAATGGCAAATGGCATTATCAATCTTTTAAAGGTTGTAAATGGCAAAATATCAACAAAGAAGAATGTCAGCAGTTTACTAAAAACGCCTATCGCGTTTTATTGACTAGAGCTAGGCAAGGAATGGTGATTTGGATTCCGAAAGGTAGCGGAACTGATAATACACGTCAAAGCAAGTTTTATGATGGAACATATCAGTATTTAAAATCTATAGGCATAGAGGAACTTGTTTAAGCTTAATAGTTAAGCATACTCATAAATTGAAGGGCAAGAAACACGTTGTATATCACTGCGCAAGTCAGTTATCTGCACGAGGGGTGGAACAGGCGAGGTGGGCGTTGCAGCTGTTTTCAGTGATGTGAAAAGTGAAGTGCATGCTTTTACAGAGTGAGACTTTTGCAAAATTCAAAAAATCATCACAAGATGTTTGTTTGCCGTTATCTTTGTGTAGGCAGGAATCAAGGCATTTATCATCTAATTAGTTACTAAATCAATACTTCGATATTTTCACTCGGGTTCCCGCTTGTGCGGGAATCAAACCTTTCAGACAGCATATAAGGTATTTTTACAAAGGTCTTGGGGCGTGTTTGAAGGATAAACCTGTTATGTCTGTGCCCGATATGGTTTGCAAGGTTTCAAACGGCCTCGGTCTGCTTCAGTATTGATTACTTAGTGCTGTTCACGGCGGCTTTCAGATGGCCGTAGCCTTCTTCGTCCATTTTATCGAGCGGGATAAAGCGCAGGCTGGCGCCGTTGATGCAGTAGCGCAGGCCGCCTTTGGCGGGCGGGCCGTCCGGGAAAACGTGCCCCAGGTGTGAATCGGCGGCGGCGCTGCGCACTTCGGTGCGGCGCATGTTGTAGCTGAAATCACTGTGTTCGGTAACGGAAGAGGCGGCAATCGGGCGGGTGAAGCTCGGCCAGCCGCAGCCCGAATCGTATTTGTCGGCAGAGCTGAATAAGGGCTCGCCGCTGACAATGTCCACATAAATGCCGGGGGCAAACAGGTGGTCGTATTCGTGGCTGAAGGCGTATTCGGTGCCGTTTTGCCGGGTGATGCGGTATTGCTCGGCGGTGAGCCGTTTTTTCAGCTCGGCATCGCTCGGTTTGCGGTAGGTGGCGGCATTAAAGCCTTTGCTGCCTTTCGGCGCGGTTTTGCCGGGCAGGGGCTCATCGGCTTTGCGGATATCGATGTGGCAATAGCCGTTGGGGTTTTTAACCAGATAATCCTGATGGTATTCCTCGGCTTCGTAAAAATGTTTGAGCGGCAGGTTTTCCACCACTAAAGGTTGGGCGTATTTTTGCTGCTCCTGTTTCAGCGCGGCGGCAATCACGGCCTGCTCGGCCTGGTCGGTGTAATACACGCCGGTGCGGTATTGGGTGCCCCGGTCGTTGCCTTGTTTGTTGAGGCTGGTGGGATCGATCACGCGGAAATAGTATTGCAGGATGTCGTTAAGGCTGAGTTTGTCGGCATCGTAAACCACGCGCACGGTTTCGGCATGGCCGGTGTTGCGGTGCACCACGTCTTCATACGAAGGGTTTTCGGTATTGCCGTTGGCGTAGCCGGAAACGGCATCGATTACGCCGCCGATACGTTGGAAATAGGCTTCCAGGCCCCAGAAGCAGCCGCCGGCAAGATAAATGGTTTTGGCGTTCATTGCAGCAGATTCCTTTTTCTGAGCGGGTTTGTAGAATGTGTTTTTCAGACGGCCTATGTCGGCTTCGTGATTTTTAACCAACGCCAATGCCTGTGCTTCGTTGAGGCTGCCTTTTATGATGCGGGCGAGGTTGCCGTGTTTGTCGAGCACTGCCCACGAGGGGTAAACGCCGATATTCAGGCTTTTGGCCAAGCCGCCGCCTTCATCGGTAATCACGGGCAGTTTGGGATAATCCAGACCACGGTACCATTGCAGAAAATCGGCTTGGTTTTTTTCGCCGAGAAAGCCGGGCGAGGCCACAGTAATCAGGTTGGCCGTTTGAAAGCGCTTATCTTGCGCCCATTGTTCGGTGGCGGCAAGCTCCGACAAACACAAAGGGCACCAGCTTGCCCAAAATTTTATCAGCGTGGGCCTGCCTTCGGCCAAATGGCGGGCGGCGGGTTTGCCCTGCGTGTCGTGCAGCTTTTGCAATGCCGCAGGCACGGGCGCGGCATTGCCGGGCTTGGTGTGGAAGAGAAACAGTGCGGCAACCAGGACGGGTATGGCCGACAATATCAGCATTTTCCAAAATGCGGGCAGTTTCACGGGTGTTCTCCTGTTGTAACGGTAAACCGGGGCGGAAGGCCTGTTTCGGCATCTCAGGCAATAGGTGCCGCAAATAAAGTTTTCCACCGTATGAAAGCAGACGGAAAAGGCGGCGGAAACTTACACGGTTTGATGAAAAACAGGCGGGCGTGGTTGGCGGTTGCCGCCTTTACGGGCATCAAAACCGCCCGAGCGCCAATAACGGCTAACGGCGTTGCAGCTTTTCAGACGGCCGATTATTTTTAATCTGCCCGCAGCAGGCAAGGTTTGGCGCGGTGCTGATTGGGCGCAGGCCATACCTCCGCAGGGAGCACGCGCGCGTTTTCGGCAAAACTAAAGCCGCCCGGCAGAAAAGCCAATAACCAAGCCTTGCCCAACCTCAGGCCGTCTGAAACCATTCAGACGGCCTGTCTGATTTTAAATGTCGGTCATACAAGCAGCTTCTGTTGCCGCCGGGCGGCTTGCAAAATGGTTTTCTTCAGGCCGAGATGCCCCCATGCGGCAACGGAAATAAAGCGGATTCGCCATATCATGCCTCGGGCAGGGTGACCGGCTGATAGGGCGGAATATCCAAAACGTAGCGTATCCAATTGCCGAAGCTGTACTTTTGGCGGATTTCGGTGGAGATTTCGTGATAGGGGCGTTTTAGGAAATCATCTATGCCGTTGAATGTTGTGCCGTCCCAGATAAAGATGTTGTTTGGGTGGTAAAAATCGTATTTGGCGGCTTCGGCGTTGGTGGTAATCAGTTTTTTGCGGTAGCCGAGTGCTTCAAACGCGCGGAACGACAGGCCGTTGTGTACGGGTGTTTTGAAATCGACCAGCACTTTGGCGCGGGCGGTGTGTTGCAGGTTTTCGGCGTAATCGGCGGTTTGGGTGGAAATTTTAATATTGTTTGGGTAGCGGGTGCGGCAGGCTTGCGCTTCTTTGGCGGCGCAGATGATGTTGAAATCCAGCGTCCAGCCGTGCGCGAGGGCTTGGTTTCCGAATTCGGCAATCACGCTGCTGCGTTCGGGCAGGTGCGAGCCGATGAAATAGAAATCGGTTTGTGCTTCGCCGGCCGGCGGGGCGGGGTGGTCGAAATAGAAATTGGTCAGCGGCAGAAAGTTGCTGCCGGACTGCAAATCGGCGGGGTCGAACACATAAAAGCGGTCGAAGTTGGCAACGGTTTGCCAGATATCGGGATAGCGGTTCATGCCGTCCCATTGGTAGTTGGCCATGATGCCGCGGGTGCGGCGGCGGATATCGGCCAGCATTTCGGGTGTGTAGAGATCGCCTCTGATAAAAAGGGCGTAATCGACCCCGCCGGCTGCATCGAGTGTGCTTAAGAGATTCTGGTGGAATACGGCGGCCTGCAATTTCTGCTTGGCCTGTTTGTCGCGCAGCACCAGCTGCCTGAATTTGGTTTGCAGGCGTGCTGCCAGCGAGGGATAGCGGAATGTGTGGGAATCGGCAACCAAATGAATCACGTTGAAACCGTGATGCTCGAGATTGGCCTGAATGCTTCGGTAGATGCCCATATGGTCGGGCATGCCTAAAAAAACGGTCGGTTGGTTCATGGTGGCGGTTTTATGGTTTTTTTCAGACGGCCTGTTATCGTGATGGCGGCCGTCTGAAAAGCGGCGGGGGCGGCAAAGGTTTTACGGGCAGTGTGTGTTGCGGGGGGGGGGGGCGAATGCCCGCTTTATCCAGCTTCCAAACGAATAATAGTGTTTGATTTCGGGATCCAGGGCAACGTAGGGCTGGTTGAGAAAATCTTCCAACCCATCGAGATTGCTGCCGTTGAACACGAAGATATTGTTTGGATGATAGAAATCGTAGCCGGTAACGGTTTGGTTGTTGGTAATCAGTTTTTTGTCGAAACACATGGCATCGAAAACCCGAAACGACAGGCCGTAGTGGTCGAATTGGACAAAATCGACAACGGCGCGGCTGCCGCACACTTTTTGCAGGTTTTGCTCGAAACTGAGCACGGTGGAACGGTTGAGATAGGTGATGCCTTCGGTGCCCAAGATTTTGCGGGCGCGCTGGTCTTTGCAGTAGATATGGAAATCGAGCGGCAGTTTCAGACGGCGTGCCGCTTCGATAAAGCGTTGGGTATCGGCGGCGCGGCGGGCTTCATAGCCGCCGAGAAAATACAGGCCGTTGCTGCCGTTTTTGCCTGAGACGGGAAAGTCGAAATAAAAATTGGTGGTTGCTTCGAGACGGTGTTGGGGATATTTGGCCACATCGTTTTTGTCGAACACGAAACAGCGGTCGAAATAAGGCAGGTAGTCGATGATGTCGGGAAAGCGGCCGATGCCGTCCCATTGGTAGTTGATGCAGAAAGCGGAATGTTCGCGGATTGTTTTAATGAAGGCTTTGGGGTGGATGTTGGCGCGTATGCACAGGGCAAAATCGGCTTTTTTTCCGCCCAGCATGGCGAGCTTGCGCTCGATTTCGCTTTGAAAGCGCGAAAACTTCAGCTTTTTCTTATAGTCGGGGTTTTTGGTGATTTTTTTGTGGTAGAGCGCAACCAGCCGGCAGCCCGGGTGGGGATAGTAGGAATCGCGGTCGTCATAACACAGATTGATAACGTCAAAACCGTGGTAGCGCAGGTTTTTTTCGATACATTGATCCAAGCCATACATATAAGGCACGGCCAAAATAACGGTTTTATTCATGATGGGCTGCCAGATTTTCAGACGGCCTCTGCGGTTGGCCGTCTGAAAAAGTTTCGTTGTCAGGCGTGTGATTCGATAAAGGCCGCTATCTGCCCGGAATCGGTCAGCGCGCTGCACGAGGCTGCCGGGTTGATGCGCTTGGCCAGGCCGGCCAAAACTTTGCCGGGGCCGCATTCTGCAGACTGGGTAATGCCTTGGGCAACCAGCGCATTGACGGTTTCCGTCCAGCGCACCGGGCTGTAAAGCTGGCGCACTAAAGCGTTTTTGATTTTTTCGGCATCATCGTAGGCGGCCACATCGGCGTTGTGGATAATGCGGATCTGCGGCGTTTGGATAACCACATTTTTCAATGCTTCGGCCAGTTTTTCGGCCGCAGGCTTCATCAGGCTGCAATGGGAAGGCACCGAAACCGGCAGCGGCAGGGCGCGTTTGGCGCCTTTTACTTTGGCCAGATCCATCGCACGCGCTATTGCAGCGGTGTCTCCGGCAACCACTACTTGGCCGGGCGAATTGAAATTGACGGCTTCGGCCACGCCGCCTTGGGCGGCTTCGGCGCACACTTCGCGCACCGCATCATCGTCCAATCCCAAAATGGCGGCCATGGCGCCTTCGCCCTGCGGCACAGCATCCTGCATCAATTCGGCACGAAGGCGCACGAGTTTGACGGCATCGGCAAAATCCAATGCGCCCGCTGCCGTCAATGCGGTGTATTCGCCCAAGCTGTGCCCCGCCGCCACGGCGGGAGCTTTGCCGCCCGCTTCGAGATAGGCGCGGTAAACGGCCATGCCTGCGGCCAGCATCAGCGGCTGGGTATTGACGGTTTCGTTGATGGGGGCGGCATCGCTGCCGTTAATCATTGCCCACAAATCTCGGTCGAGTGCGGCGGAGGCTTCGTCAAAAGTGGCTTTCACAACGGCGGCGCCGCTAAAGCCGTTCATCATGCCGAGACTCTGCGAGCCCTGGCCGGGAAAGAAAAATGCGAAAGACATGGCAGTCCTTTAGTTTTTTAACCATAAAGCAAACGGATTATCGGCATAATGTATCAGCAACAGATAGGTGATGGCAATATTGGTTGCCGCCACCAGCCAAAAAACGCGGATAAACGATGCTTTACCGGTTTTGTGGTTGAAGATGCTGCGTGCCAAAAGTGCGCCCGGCCAGCCGCCGATCAGGCCGATTTGGTGCAGCTTTTTCTCCGGCACCCGCCCCAGGTAGCCGGTTTTACCGGTTTGGGTAACGGCGGTTTGTTTGTCGCTGCGGTAAAGCCAAAAGGCCGCCGCGCTGGAGAGCAGGTAAAACACCGCCAGCTTGGTGGAATAATAATTGACCGCCAGCAGGTAAAGCGCACCGCTCAGGCCGTAATACAACAATTTGCGCATATTCAGATTAACCTCGTGGTAGTCGTAGGGGCGGTCGGAAAACAGCGCGGCTTCGTGGCCGCTCAACACCACTTTCAAGGCTTTCTGGGGTTCGCTGCCGGCGGGGCGGTTGCAGTAGAAGCTCACCTGTTGCCCGGTTTGCGGCCGCTGCGATGTGTAGTGGAACGCAGAAATATGAAAAAACAGGCTCTGCTGCTGCGCGGTGCGGATAAAGCCGTAACCTTTTTCGTTGTCCCAACTGATGATTTCGCCGTTTAACACGCGGTTGGCAGGCAGGGCGGCCGGCGGGTTGTGCCGGCGGGCGCCGGCTTGGTTTTCGGCCTGCATTTCGGGAGAGCCGGCTCCGCTTTCCGGCTCTCCGGCAACGGCGGCAGGCTGCGGCGGTATGGCCGGTTCGGTTTCAGACGGCCTGTCGATAATATCGGCCTCCACCAAAAGCCATTGGCCGTTGCCGTGTTTGACCAGCCTGCCTTCTAAAACTTCGCCGCTTTCGGGCACACGGGTTTGGTCGTTTAAAAACTGCCCTAAAATAAAAATCGGCGAGCTGCGCTGAACTTGGTGGATGCCGTAACCGCCGTTTTGCTGGAAGTTCCATTCGGCAAGCACTACTTCTACCCGTTCGTTTTCCTTCAGGGGCGGCAGCGGCGACACGTTTTGTGCGCACAGGCGGTTTTTGGCATCTTGGTGCAGGCAGAAACTGATGCGGTCTCCGCTTTTCGGGAGGGGGTAGTGCCGGCTTAGCGATGAGGTCTCGAGCAGAATCCGCTGCGCGCCGTGATCATCGGAAACCGCCGAGCCGCGCTGCAGTTCGGCGAACCAGTGTGTTACTGTGCCGTAATGTATGGGTTTAGTCATTTTCGTAATGTGTCGGGTGGGTTGATGGTTGGGCGGCCGTAAGCTCTCCGGCTCTTTGGCCGGCCGCCGTTGTTTTATTCGCTTTGATTTCGTTCGGCCGTCTGAAAATATTCGTTTTTGCGTTTCAGACGGCCTGAAGGCTGTTAAACGGTTAGTATTCCAGCAGCACCGCACCCCAGGCGAAACCGCCGCCTATGCCTTCCAAAAGCAGGCGTTGGCCGCGTTGGATCCGGCCGCTGCGTATGCCGCTGTCGAGGGCGAGCGGAATGGATGCGGCGGAAGTATTGCCGTGTTCCTGCACGGTCAATACGACTTTTTCCATGCCCAGCCCCAAATGTTTGGCTGTGCTCTCGATGATGCGTTTGTTGGCTTGGTGCGGCACGATCCAGTCGATTTGATCAGACGTGAAACCTGCTTCGGTGATGACTTCATCGGCCACTTTAGCCAGCATCTTCACGGCGAGTTTGAATACGCCGGGGCCGTCCATGGTGAGAAAAGGCGTGCCCGATATTTTGCCGTTTGCTATTTGGCCCGGGGTTTTGAGCAGGTCGAGATAATTGCCGTCTGCCTTGAGTTTGCCGTGGATAATGCCGGGTGTGTCGGACGCGCCCAATACCACCGCGCCCGCACCGTCGCCGAACAATACGCAGGTGGCGCGGTCGCTCCAGTCGAGAATACGGCTGAAGGTTTCTGCGCCGACAACCAACACGTTTTTCGCCATGCCGCTTCTGATATAGGCATCGGCGGTGGTAACGGCATACATAAAGCCCGCGCAGACGGCCTGTACATCGAAAGCAGGGCAGCCGCTGCTGCCGATGCCGAGTTTCTGCTGCACAATGGTGGCCGTGGAGGGGAAAATCATATCGGGCGTGGAGGTGGCCACGATAATCAGATCAAGCTCTCCGGCTGCCAAGCCGGCATCTTCCAGCGCATTGCGCGCCGCTGCCGCTGCCAGATCGCTGGTTTTTTCGTGATCGGCAGCGATATGGCGGAATTTTATGCCGGTGCGTGTGGTAATCCATTCGTCTGAAGTATCGACTTTTTCGGCTAAATCATCGTTGCTGACACGGTTGGCCGGCAAATAGCTGCCCGTGCCGAGAATCTTGGCATACTGCATGGTAACGCCTTTATGATGGTTTGTGGATAAGGGCTATTGTAAGATAATCCGCCTGATTTTCCCAAATATTAATCGTAAGGGCGGGCGGAGGTTTCGGGCGGAACGGGCTGCGGCCGGCAGCCGGCCTGCACCGCGGACCGCAATTGAGAATAATGCAGACGCGCCCCGTTATGCGGGCTGTCTGCGGCTGTACTGTGTTGGGTTGGTGCGCTGCTCATCAAACCGGCAATAAAAAAGGCGGCGTTGATGATTCAAAGCCGCCTGGGTAATATTTGGTCGGAATGAGAGGATTCGAACCTCCGACCCCTTCGTCCCGAACGAAGTGCGCTACCGGGCTGCGCTACATTCCGAATAAGGCGCGAATTATAGGTAAAGAATTTTCGTTTGGCAAGACAAGGGCGGAAATTAGAGTGCAGCCATGCAGAAAGAAGCCAAACGGCAAGCCGCAGGCAATATCAGGCATAACCGATGCCCCATTGCCTTGCTGCACCCGCAATGAACCGGTGCGCCGGCTGATAGGGCCGTTTTTTTCAGACGGCCAAATTGCGTTTATACGCTCTGCCCCGGCGGCTGCGCGGGCGGTGCTGTTTTGTCTGCCCGTAAGGCCGTCTGAACCCTTCCGGCGGCAGGCGGGATTGGCTTAGGCGGTCGGTCGGCTTGGCTGTCAAATTCAGGTGGCGAGCACCACAAAGATGGTGGGGCGTTTTTTCAGGCAGGGCAGTGTGCCGCTTTTTTGCCAGTCGGCCACGGTTCGGCTGATGATGGTTTGAGTCGGCAGCGTCAAGTCGCAGGCAATGCACAGGCGGGTGGAGGGAGCAAGCGTTGCGGCCGCATCGGCCAGCAGGGCATCGTTGCGGTAGGGCGTTTCGATAAACAATTGGGTTTCTTGATGTTGGCGCGAGCGTTGCTCCAATGTTTTTAAGGCATGTATCCGCTCGTTTTTTTCAGACGGCAGATAGCCTCTGAATGCAAAATGCTGGCCGTTGGCACCCGATGCCATCAAAGCCAGCAGCAGGCTGGAGGGGCCGACCAGCGGCCGTACTTCAAAGCCGTGTGCGTGCGCCAGCGCCACCAGGCCGGCACCGGGGTCTGCCACGGCAGGGCAGCCGGCTTCGCTGACCATGCCCATACTGCGGCCTTCCTGAAGCGGTTTGAGCAGTTCGGGCAAGGCTCGGGCATCGGTGTGTTTGTTGAGCGTTTGCAGGTTTAAACCGCGTATCGGCGCGGTTATACCCAAATGTTTCAAATGGGCGCGGGCGGTTTTTTCGGCTTCGACCACAAAATCGGTCAGGCCGGCGATTTGCGCCTGCTCGTGCGGCAGCAGGCAGGGCGTGTCGGGCGCGCCGATCGGTGTAGGAATGAGATAGAGAACGGCAGACATGGTTTCGGGCTTTGGTGTGTATCTATAAAAAAGTGTTTGTTTGACCGGTCCGGCCGTCTGAAAAAATCGAAATAAAAAATATTGGGGCTGAAGTAGATTAGCCCTAAACACCACACCAAAGCCGCAAAGTTTTTAACTGCTGCTTTGGTGTCCCGAAGTTAAAACGAAACTCACATTCTTTCAAGAACAGAGGAAAAGATTTTCGGTCGATTCCGTTGTATTTGCGCAAGACACGTTTCGCCTGATTCCAAAAATTCTCAATGCCGTTGATATGGTTGTGTCGGTCGGCAAAC
>NZ_JADGLG010000060.1:0-12690 GCF_015235335.1 Neisseria sp. 19428wB4_WF04 | reverse complement strand
ATGGTACCGGGCACATCAATGGTATTGAAAGCTTCCGGAGTTTTACCAAACGAAGGCCCGCCAAATTCAACGGCGTAACCAAAAACTTTGATTTGCACCTGAAGGAATGCGGATGGCGATGGAACCGAAACTCTGATGAACTGGGTCACCAACTTTGGGGGCTTTTTAAAGTAAATTTATATAAAGCTGCTAGTCTAGAGCCCTTTTAATTTAAATTCGTTTAAATATTTTGCCATAGAAAACTACACCTAATAAGTTAGGATAGTGTCTAACTTTGGTGTGCAGTTCAAAGAGCAATCTTTATTATACTTCTTACTTTAAGCAGAACTACAGAGCAACAAGTTGCGAAAATAGTTACCAATTAATACACAAGGGCTTAGAAGGTTAAATAAAATACTAATAATCGCTTCATAAACAAGGTTTCCCCATAAAGTTAGATTTTTCATGCGTTGTCCAAATGAATTCGGTTACAATAACTAGAAATTTTCCTCTCTTCCACAACCTTGTCCCGAGGATTCTGCATCATGTTTTCCAAAAGCATAACCGTTGAAAAATACGATCCCGAGCTGGCTGCGGCCATCGCGCAAGAAGTGCGGCGTCAGCAAGACCACATCGAACTGATCGCTTCTGAAAACTATGTGAGCTGCGCTGTAATGGAAGCGCAAGGCAGCCAGCTCACCAACAAATACGCCGAAGGCTATCCGGCCAAGCGCTATTACGGCGGCTGCGAATATGTCGATATCGCCGAACAGCTGGCTATCGACCGTGTAAAAAAACTGTTTGGTGCCGAATACGCCAATGTACAGCCGCATTCCGGATCGCAGGCAAACCAAGCGGTTTACGCAGCGGTTTTAAAACCCGGCGACACCATTTTGGGCATGAGTCTGGCGCACGGCGGGCACCTCACCCACGGCGCAAGCGTCAATATTTCCGGCAAACTGTATCACGCGGTTACTTACGGTTTGGACGAAAACGAAGTGCTCGATTATGCCGAAGTGGAACGCTTGGCGATGGAACACAAACCGAAAATGATTGTGGCCGGCGCATCGGCCTACGCGCTGGAAATCGATTGGGCGAAGTTCCGCGAAATCGCCGATAAAGCAGGGGCATATCTGTTTGTCGATATGGCGCACTACGCCGGCTTGGTGGCGGGCGGCGAATACCCCAACCCTGTGCCTTTTGCCGACTTCGTAACCACCACCACCCACAAAACCCTGCGCGGCCCGCGCGGCGGCGTGATTCTTTGCCGCGACAACACCCACGAAAAAGCCCTCAACTCAGCAATTTTCCCCAGTCTGCAAGGCGGTCCGCTGATGCACGTGATTGCTGCCAAAGCCGTGGCATTCAAAGAAGCACTGGAGCCCGGGTTCAAAAACTACGCCAAACAGGTGAAAACCAATGCGGCGGCAATGGCCGAAGAGCTGGTAAAACGCGGCCTGCGCATTATTTCCGGCCGCACCGAAAGCCACGTTTTCCTGGTGGATCTGCGGCCGAAAAACATCACCGGCAAAGCCGCCGAAGAAGCCTTGGGCAAAGCACATATCACCATCAACAAAAACACCATCCCCAACGACCCTGAAAAACCGTTTGTTACCTCGGGCATCCGAGTCGGCACCGCCGCCATCACCACCCGCGGCTTTACCGAAGCCGATGCCCGCGAGCTGGCCAATCTGGTGGCCGATGTGCTGGAAAACCCGGAAGACGAAGCCACATTAAACCGCGTGGCCAAAGCGGCGACTGCTTTGTGCGAAAAAAATCCTGTTTACGGATCTTGATTGAAGATACGCGTGCAGCCAAAGGCCGTCTGAAAAAATTTCAGACGGCCTTTTAAATATCTTTTAAATAGGGGTTGAAGTAGCTTAGCCCTAAATACCACACCAATCCCGCAAGATTTTCAACTGCTCACTTGGTGTGCCAAAGTTGAAACGAAACCCGCATTCTTTCAAGAATAAGGGAAAAGACTTCCGGTCGATTCCGTTGTATTTGCGTAGCACACGCTTGGCCTGATTCCAAAAATTCCCAATGCCGTTGATGTGGTTTTGTCTCTGGGCAAATGTCTTGCCGTGGTTAATCCTATGGTGGTGAAAACCGCCGACATCCAGGACATCATCGCTGCTTAAACTGTCGGTATACACCACACTGTCCGGCATGATTTTCTTCGCAATAACAGGCAACAAACTCTCTTTTTTGGCGTTATCCACGACCACGGTATAGACCTTGCCGCCACGTTTGAGGATGCCGAAAATCACCACTTTGCCTGCGGCTCCTGTGCCGCGTTTTCCTTTGCGCTTACCGCCGGAGCAGCTCTCATCTGACTTTACGGAACCTTCAAAAACCTGATCGGCCTCCAAGGCCGAATGACGGCTGATGACGAGGCGGATTTTGCGGTAAAAGAGTATGGCGGTGTTGGGCCGGATACCCAAGACATCGGCAGCCGAGCGGGCGGTAACTTCCGGCACAAAATATCTGAGTAGTCTTCTGTGATTTTTTGCTTAATTTACAGTTTGTTATCTTCATTTTAGCATCCTGTCATGACTGCTAATCTACATCAGCCCCTTTAAATATACAGCCAATCCACTTTATTTTTCGTTATAGCAGCTCTGCCACACCTTGCCACACTGTCTGCCTTATATCAAAATAAGTGGGTTCACTACCACCACAACCGCTGCTTATCACGGCAGAACCAAACCATACATCAGGCCGTCTGAAACGGTTTCAGACGGCCTGATGTATGGTTTGCCCCGTCTGCCCACCTTCCCTGCCGTTGAAAAACTCCGCCGCGCCGCCCTCGAAAAAGCCCTGCAAAATCGCCTGTGCCGCCACTTGGTCAAGCAGGGCTTTCTGCTTTCTGCCGAACACCCGGGCTTCGGCCAGCAGGCTTTCGGCATACAGCGACGACATCCGCTCGTCCACCCAATATACAGGCAGTTTGAAACGCCCGTGCAGACGGCGGCCAAACTTGCGGCTCAAGCAGGTCAAACGGTGTCCGCTGCCATCGGCGTGAACCGGCAGCCCCACCACAAACTGCTTCGGCTGCCATTCGCGCACCAGTTTATCGATAGCGGCAAACTTGGCTTCGTTGCCGATGCCCGTTACCGTTGCAATCGGATGCGTCGTGCCCACCTCTGCATCACCCTCGGCCACGCCTATGCGCACCTCGCCGAAATCGAACGCCAATGTGGTGCCGTGCGGTGCTTCAAGCATGGCCGGCTCCGCTCATCATCATGCCGGGGTTTACGCCGATTTTGGCAAATGCCGCCCCATAACGCTCTTCATAGGGCAGATCAAACAAAATATGCGTATCGGCCGGCACGGTAAGCCACGCGTTTTCTGAAAGTTCCCGCTCAAGCTGGCCTGCCTCCCAGCTCGAATAACCGATGCTGACTACGGCTTTTTCAACTGCACCCGGCCGTGACAGGTTTTCGATGATGTCGCGCGAAGTGGTCAGTGCCACCTTGCCGTTAACCGTCAAGCTGCTCTGCCAGTTGCCCACCGGCGTGTGTACCACATAACCGCGGTCGATTTGGACGGGGCCGCCCATCATCACCCACTCGTTTTGAAAACGCTCGGGAATGGCGCTGTCGGCAGCGGCAAAAATCAAATCCATGGTAACGGGGGAAGGTTTGTTGATCACAATGCCCAACGCGCCCTCTTCTCCGTGTTGGCACAAATAAACCACGCTGCCCTCGAAAAACGGGTCGTCCAACGAAGGCATGGCCACCAAAAAATGGTCTGCTAAATTCATGATTCCAAACTCTTCTGAGTAATGATTCGGATGCAGCCCAACATGGGGGGCTGGCATGGTTTTTACAAGGCGTAAAAACAAGCTGCCCCGATGCTTTTTTCAGACGGCCTCCGGCCTATTTTTACCTTAACAAAAATAAACATTAACCATGCCGTCTGAAACTTATACAATATCCGTCTGTCTCAATATACTGGCAGACTGTGGCTTTATTTCCATACCGGCCGCACACCATAAACTCATTATAATTTTTACTTTAACAAAGATTAAAATAACGATACATTACATTTATTGCCGTTAAACCTGTTTCTTGCTGAAAGGATACCCTATGCAAACCCAAGCCGTAATCGACCATATTGTCGGCTGGCTCAAAGATTACGCCGCCACCGCCCGAGCCAAAGGCTTTGTTGTCGGCGTGTCGGGCGGAGTGGATTCCGCCGTGGTATCCGTTTTAACCGCCCGCACCGGCCTGCCCACCCTGCTGCTCGAAATGCCCATCCGCCAGAAAGCCGACCAGTCCGGACGCGCCCAAGCCCATATCGAAGATTTGAAAAAACGCTTTCCCGACAACGTGCAGGGCATGAGCATCAACCTCACCCCCGCTTTCGACACTTTCGCCGCCACCGTTGATGTCGATGAAGCCGACTACCCCGCCAAGCAGCTCGCCTTGGCCAATGCCCGATCGCGCCTGCGCATGGTAACGCTTTATTACTATGGCCAAATCAACGGCCTGCTGGTTACCGGCACCGGCAACAAAATAGAAGATTTCGGCGTAGGCTTTTTCACCAAATACGGTGACGGCGGCGTGGACATCAGCCCGATAGCCGGCCTGCTCAAAAGCCAGGTTTACCAACTGGCCGCCGCACTCGATGTGTCGCAATCCATCCAATCCGCCCCGCCCACCGATGGTTTGTGGGACACCGACCGTACTGACGAACAGCAGATCGGCGCCACCTATCCCGAGCTGGAATGGGCAATGGGCGTATATGGCTGGAACACCCCCGAAGACTTTACCGGCCGCCAACGCGAAGTGCTGGAAACCTACACCCGCCTGCATCAGGCCATGCAGCACAAAATCAATCCGATTCCCGTATGCGGTATACCCCCTTCGCTATTGGCACCGTAACCCCCATCACCCAAACAGGCCGTCCGAAAACCGTTTTCAGACGGCCTGCCCTCCATTCAAACAATCACAGCCATAAAATATCGCAACACCGTAAAACTTGCCAAACCGCCGCGCCGCCACTAAAGTTAAGGCCGTCTGAACCACCACCAAAGCCCACCGATATGCTTTTCGTTCTCTCACCCGCCAAAAACCTCAACGAAAAAGACCCCGCCCCGGTTACCGAATACACACAGCCCGCACTGCTTGCCGAAGCCGGGAAACTGATGGCCGAAGTGCGCCTGCTTGCGCCGCAGCAAATCGCCGAACTGATGCATGTTTCCGACAAAATTGCCCTGCTCAACGCCGAGCGCAACGCCGCTTGGCACACACCCTTTACCCCCCAAAACGCCAAGCAGGCCGTGTATATGTTTAACGGCGATGTGTATGAAGGCCTGGACGCATCCTCGCTTGACAACCAATCCGTTGCCTATCTTCAAAGCCGTGTACGCCTGCTCTCCGGTCTCTACGGCCTGCTGCGCCCGCTTGATCTGATGCAACCCTACCGTTTGGAAATGGGTACGCCGTTTGCCAACTCACGCGGCAAAAACCTTTACGAATTCTGGGGCGGGCGCATCACCGGACTGCTCAACCAAACGCTGGAGGAAAGCGGCGGCAACACACTGGTTAATCTGGCCTCGCAGGAATACTTCAAAGCAGTCGATACTGCCAAACTCAATGCCCGCCTGATTACCCCCGTGTTTAAAGACGAAAAAAACGGGCAATACAAAATCATCAGCTTTTATGCCAAGCGCGCCCGCGGCCTGATGGTGCGCTATGCCGCCAAACACCGCATCACCGAACCGGAAGCCTTGAAAAATTTCGACTATGAAGGCTATGCGTTTAACGCTGCCGCGTCCGGCGAAAACGAATGGATATTTTTAAGGAAGGAACAATACAAATAAAAACAAAAAACTAATGCCCTGGCGGCGCAAAATGCTTGGCAGGCGCACTATTTTGCGATAACATTTCCGCCTTCAAGAAACGGAAGCGTGGCAGAGCGGTTTAATGCAGCGGTCTTGAAAACCGTCGAGGGTTTGCGCCCTCCGTGAGTTCGAATCTCACCGCTTCCGCCAATCTTGAAATCCAGCACAAGACCGGAGGTGTGGCAGAGCGGTTTAATGCAGCGGTCTTGAAAACCGTCGAGGGTTTGCGCCCTCCGTGAGTTCGAATCTCACCGCCTCCGCCAAATAAAAACAACCCGCCCGATTTCGGCCTGCCCCAACTTAAACAGTTTAACCATCAATCAAGCGGCTTTAACTTCAAAGGGTTGAATCCTATATCAAACAGGATTCAGCCCTTTTCATTCTAACTTAATCCTATTCAGACAGCCCTCCAACAAACCCGCGCCCCTCCCCCCTTTGAAAGCAGGGAGGCTTACCACAGCGCACCGCCGGCCTGCTCCACACCATTATTTCAGCAGCAATAATAAAAGCCCTTAGGCATAAAAAGTGTAAACAACCCTGCTTTTTTCGACAATCCGAATCCGATCAAACTGCCGGCTTTTTATCACAGCCGCTCCTGCTTTAAGCCAAGCCCGCCTTTCAGCAGCCCCGGCTGATTTTCAGACGGCCGGCTTGCACCGGCTCAAACTGTTGCTTCATCGGATTTTTTGGATTTAGGTTTCAGACCTTTCTCTGCATATTGCCGACACGGCACCCGCCGGCACACTCGGCCGGAGCGGGCGTTTGCAGGCGGTATTACCCCCATTTGCCCCCGCCGATGGGTGCCGCCATGATGGATGCCGCCATAAAAAACTGCACCCCATAAATCGGGCAGTGAGTCCGAGTTGTGGGGTGCAGTTTGCTTCGTTGGGTTGTTTTTTAAGGTGTTGTTTTTTAAGTAAATGAATCAGCGGCTTCGGTTTATTGATACATGATCCCGTTATGCTTCAACCAGCCATCGGCATGGCGGCCTTTCGGGTCGTGGTGCGTCCAATGAATCACGCCGCCTTGTTGCGACCATTCGTATTCGCCGTAAAAATCCACCGTATCGCCTTTTTTCAGCCCTTTGATTTTCTGAGCCAAATCAATATTGTGTGCCACCAGCAGCGTTTGCCCGCCGGCCAGCTTGAGAATAAAACGCTGGTGGCGCGATCCTTTGTTGTCGTCCGGCAGGGTTTTCACCACCACGCCGCTACCCTCCACTTGGATATTGCTCTGCTTTTGTTCATAGGCCGTCTGAAGGATTTGCCCGACCCTCTGCCGTCTCTCTGTCTGCACCCCCTGCTGTGTCGGTTGCTGCGGCTGATTCTGCCAATGCTGATAACCAAACCATACGGCAGCAGCCACCGCCGCCCAAATCAGGTTTTTCTTCATTTTTCTGTTCATGCAACGCTGTTTATTTGAATTTTTCAGACGGCCCAATATGCGCAGAAACCTTTCAGAATCTGCTCAATCCTTTACAGGCCGTCTGAAAACCTGCCGGCACAAAACTTGCCGGATTTTTCAAACGGCTCAATATCCAATATACGCTGCAAACCTTTTCAAAAGCCCTCGAACCGTTAAGGCCGTCTGAAATCCCAAAGCCTCTGCAAAACCGCTTACGCAAAACATATTTTTCGCCCGAGCCGCTTACCGAAACCCGGTTTCAGACGGCCTGCCTTCATGATACGGCAGGTATCAGCGTTTATATTTCAGGCTGTATTTGATTTCCGACATAGCGGCTTTAAGATTGTAATCGAGAATTTCTTCCACCAAGGCGGGTGCCTGCTCGCTCAAAATCTGCTGAAGCTGATACGTGAGAGCTGCAGTTTGCTTCTGCACCGCCACCCGCACCATGCCCGCCACTGCATCGGTGAGGTGCGGACGCAGCCGGCGGGTTAAGCGTTCCAACAACTCCTGCTCCGACAAACACATCACCGGCTTGCGCGGATCAACCTGTGGATTAATAACTTTCACCGTAACCGGCAGCCATTCCCCGGCCTCTAAGGTTTCTTCGGTTTCTGCAAACACGTTGCCGTCTTCTGCCTGCCCTGTTTCGAGCTCATGCCCGGCGGCAGGCTCGGCAAATGAAATACTCTGCCGCTTAGGGTTCAGCCAAACCGTGCGTTTGCCTTCTAATTGACTGTCGTCTATCCGCGCTGACTGCAACGCGGTTTGCGCAGCCAGCCAGTCTTCCTGCAACAGCACGGTGGTATCGGTTTCGGCGGTAATCGTGTCAGCCAGCGGATCGTTGTGTTCCTGCTGCCATTGCTGTAAATACTCGCGCAGCATCCGTTCGGCTGCTTTGGCATTCAATTGCGCCTCTTCCTGCACAGGTTTAACCTGCCGTGCGGCAACTCGAGGAATCGGAGCCGGGCGTTGCACCTGCGGCCTGACCGCCGCACTGCGGCCCAAATGCCGCTGCTCACGCAACTTTTCCAAACCTTTCTCCCAATCGAATTCTTCTTGGCCGTTATTGTTGCCGGACGACTCCGGCGTGTTGGGGTTAGTCATCTTGTTTATCCTTATTGCCTGCGCCTTTCTGCCGTTTTACTGCAAACCCGCCCGTTTTGCCGTTATGACAGTGCTGCCGTGCGTTTCAGACGGCTGCAACCCTCTCCGACATTCGAAAATATAGGTTTCCCAATCATTTATCCTGCTTTACAATGCCGAAAAATGCCTGCTTCCTGCCCGATGCTACTATACTAAAGTTAAATCCGAGTTTGCGCTATAATGTTGCATTCTAACAGATTCCCGAAAGAAAAATCATGAACAGCATAGAGCAACGCTTGGAATATCTTGAAGAAACCTGCGATGTTTTGCGTATGCAGAACCATGTGCTGGCCACAGCTTTCAAAGGCATGGTACGCGCCCTGCCCGCCAATATTGCACAAGACGTGATCGAATCGGTGCAGCTTGCCTTTGAAGATGCCTTGGACGAGCTTAATTATGAAGACAGCCCGCACACGGATTTATTTCATGATGTTACCTACGCCTTCTTCCGAGAAAAAGAACGCTAGAAATATTCAAGCATATGATTTCACCAACAAAAACCAAAATTTAAAATATGTTGGAAATGCGTATTTTTGCGAGCTTGTGTTAGAATAGCCACTTTAAAAACTTTATCAGGAATACCCACATGAACATGAAAAAATGGATTGCCTCCGCCATCGCCTGCTCTGCTTTGGTTTTAAGCGCCTGCGGCGGCCAAAGCAGCGGGTCTGCCCAAACCGGCGCAGATGCCGCAAAAGTGTACCACGTTGCCACCAATGCCGAATTTGCTCCGTTTGAATTTATGAACGCCGGCAACCAAATCTCCGGCTTCGACATCGATCTGCTCAACGCCATGTCGCAAGCAGGCAATTTCAAAGTGGAATACAAACACCAACCGTGGGACAGCATTTTCCCCGCCTTAACCAACGGCGATGTCGATATCCTGGCCTCCGCCATCACCATTACCGATGAGCGCAAACAAACAATGGACTTCACCAACCCCTACTTTGAAATCAAGCAAGTGATTTTGGTGCAGAAGGGCAAGAATATCCAATCGGTCGAAGATTTGAAAAAAGCACAGAAAGTAGGTGTGGTAACCGGTCAGACCGGCGATTTTTCCGCTTCTAAAATCCTGGGCAGCAACAACCCCAAGATCGCCCGCTTCGAAAGCCTTCCGCTGGTAATTAAGGAATTGGAAAACGGCGGACTCGATGCAGTGATTTCCGACAGCGCAGTTGTGGGCAACTACATAAAAAATAACGGCGACAAAGGTTTCAGCATGGTTGCCGTACCCGATTTCGAAGTCGAAAACTACGGTATGGCCGTACGCAAAGGCGACACCGCTACGCTGAATATGCTGAACGATGCATTGGCCAAGGTTCGAGAAAACGGCGAATACGATAAAATCCAAAGCAAATATTTCGCCCAATAACAGTATCCGCAGCCCGCTTCAACAAAAACGCCCATGCTTAAACTGCACCTCCCAAACCGGACACACAAACCAACCCGGGAAGTGCAGTTTTTTTATGGCAGAATACACGGTTTTTATCGGCAAAAATTACGGGATAGCAGATTAACACAGAGCATATCCCGCAAGGTGGAGTGTGGATAATACGGTGCCGGAGAGTTCTCTGGTGCATTGAAATTGTGGCGTGAGGGAAAAATGAGTGCTAAAAATCCTTGGAACCCTTATCCTGAAAGGCTTTCAAGGATCCAAAAGTTTTGAACACAAAAATGCCCTTTTGCTTCCCCAAAAAGCATCAAACGTAACGGTACCGGAAACAGCAAGCAGCGTTATCAATACACAATTTGTCTAAAGCGCTTTAGATAGCGGCAGACGCCTTGATTCCGGCCAATTATAGCAGCCCTGCACCAACGGCAAACAGACAGCGCAACAACTTGCCGATCACTGCAAAGCCATCAGTCGCCATCTGCAAAAAAAGCGGCCGCAAAAAACCAGTTTGCCGTCCCGAATGCCGGTCAGTCTCATCGATACCGCCTATTTTGGGTAGAAACTTCGGCATCATGGTTCCGTATGACGGCACCAGCAATCAGGCCTTATCGGTCGATGAAGTCGAATATGAAACCAATGCACTATATCTTGCAGCAGTTCAAAAAATAAGAAGAAAAGGCATAACAATACAAAGCATTACCTGTGATGACAGACAGGTTTGATACGGATGTTTCCCAACATACCGATACAGCCCTGCCGGTTTCATTATAAAGCAGCGACAGCTTTTGCACGGTAAATTGTTAGCTTTTGCACGAATTGGCAACAAAAGGAAACAGTAGCTTTTGCATAAATATCATGTGTTAAAGCCGCTTTAAAATTTGAAAATCATAGGCTCTAGACTAGCAGAATAGCTCTGTTAGCCTAGAAAAATGAAATATAACACCAAGTTAAGTGACCATCAGCTCAAAAAATTATCAAGCATTTTTGTGTCGGTATAGAAGCCTCAAAACCGCTTTGCTGACAGGCTTCAACCGCAATACCATCAACCACCGGTATCGCATTTTCAGGCACGAAATATACCGCTGCCAAAGCGGGCAAAAAGACCTGTTATACGGCAGCATAGAGGTTGATGAAAGCTATTTGTAGCGCGGTTTCCATGGCAAGTCAAAGCGTGGCAGAGGAACGCTTAAACAACCCGTCTTTGGTATTTTCGAAAGAGACGGCAGGGTTTATACCGAAATCGTTCCTGATTGTAAAAAGCAAACACTTCAAGCTGTTATATTGGGAAAGTCTCTCTGGGTGTTGTTTATTCTGATAGCCGGCGCGGTTACAGCGGCCTGGTCGATGCCGGCTACTCTAAACATTTGCGCGTTAATCACGGACAAAATGAGTTTGCAGATGGTACCGGGCACATCAATGGTATTGAAAGCTTCCGGAGTTTTACCAAACGAAGGCCCGCCAAATTCAACGGCGTAACCAAAAACTTTGATTTGCACCTGAAGGAATGCGGATGGCGATGGAACCGAAACTCTGATGAACTGAGTCACCAACTTTGGAGGCTTTTAAAGTAAATTTATATAAAGCTGCTAGTCTAGAGCCTTGTTTTTTAATTTAATTTCAGAAATGTATCACTATATTGAGTGTTTTTTCTTTTTAAGCTTCTAAATTATTTTGTGATTAAGAGATAAAAAAGAAGAAAGCAAACCTAAAGGTTCATTAAGCCTGTTTTTGGGGCTATACCGAGCATTGCTTGTCGTGATTTAACGTGTACCGACATAAGTTTTACCTGTATTTGAAAGAAGCTGGATTTTGTTTCAAGCATAAGGCATTATGATTTGTATAAGTGCTGTTGAAGATGCTGAGAGGAATCCTTTAAAATGAATTTTGATTCTTAGACTCTCGATTCAATTTACTGGTATTTAAGGCGAAAAAATAACGTAAAAAATATTGACACTTTCCAAATCCTCGATATAATTAAGCCTATTTTCCCCGATAGCTCAGTCGGTAGAGCGACGGACTGTTAATCCGCAGGTCCCTGGTTCGAGCCCAGGTCGGGGAGCCAATTTTTTAAAAGCCTAAGCAATCATTTAGGTTTTTTTCTCCGCCCAACCTATTGGGTGGAGTGCTAAATTTTTGCTGAAAAAGACCGGCACCATCCAATAATGCAGCATGTTCGTACAAGTGTTTCGGCACGCACGAGATGGGCATACTGATGCTTTCCTAACAGACATTTCCGGCAAAGCATCAGGAAACACCGGATTGAACCGGCCAACTTGCCCATGTGTGATGCAAGTTATTCTATCTAAAATCATTAATCCCTACTTCAGCCAACACAACTTAATTGCCGTTCGGATAGGTAAAACAAATGATGGGTGCTTACCCATCTGTTTTTCCAATACACCGACCATCGTCTGATTCAGCGTAATACCTATGATCCGCCCCGCTTTGGTTTTGTCAGGATAAATCCAAGCTGTCTTTTGTTGCAGGTTTATTTGCTCCCACTTCAAATCCAGCACATTTCGTTTCCTGAATCCTGCAGCCAAACTTGAAAATCGCCATATCGGCTAGGTATCCGAGTAAAGCTGCGATGAGTTTCTGTGCTTCGTTCTGCATCAGCCTGTGGACGTGCCGTCTGGCTTTCCTGTATAACGTGATTTTCGGTACGTTTCCCAACCATTGCCACTCATGCGCAGCTATGTTCAAGATGGAACGAATCAATGCAAGATAGCGGTTTTTAGTTCTGTCGGAATAATTGACGCATCCAACGAAGTCGTGGTTCATATCATGCAGTGTTAAATATCGTGCAAAACTGAGCCAGGGAAACGGGGAGTTGTGCTCCAAAATTGAGCCACTCTCCGTTTGTTATAAACTGCTCCGCTTTATCACACAGCGGAGCCCAACCTGGATGTTATGCATG
>NZ_JADGLG010000005.1:0-76593 GCF_015235335.1 Neisseria sp. 19428wB4_WF04 | reverse complement strand
CGTGATGCGTGCCATCGCTACCGAAATGGTCTCACTCACGGAAGACAACTTCGAAAGTGAGGGCTGGGGTGGGCAAAAATGGAAGAGAAGCCGGCGCGTTGCCGACAACGGCGGCAAAACCCTGCAACTCTCCGGCCGGATCGCCGCAAGCATCAGCACCCAAGTCGGCAACGGCTTTGCCCGTATCGGCAGTAATAAAAAATATGCTGCCATCCACTACTTCGGCGGTAAAATCGAAGCCGAAAAGAAACTCATCGACACCGCCATCGCCATCGAATCCCTCAAAAGCGGCCTTTAAAAATAAAACGGGCAATCTGCCCGTTCACTTTATTTCACTAGCAACATTGTTTCAAGTCCACTATTCCATAGCATCCACCACCATCTGGCTGAATCCCATTTAGCTCAGAGACTCTTGTATATTTATCTCAATGGGTTTCAGCAGCAGCCTATGAAAACGATACAGCTTGACCGTTCCTTTGGATATTGTTCAATATCTTTCCAAAATCCTATAGCGGGCATCTAAGAAAAACAAAAAGTGCAAATTATTTAATGAATTACAATGCCATCGCATACATCATTGCGCAGCCTGCCTACCAAGCTATATAAAACATGGTTTTCGCCAGAAGCACAATCAACACCATCTGGCAAAATACCGCCATATGGATATATTTCGACCAAGCTGCTGTGAGTGTATTGCGCCGCATTTTGATTATGGCAATCAGAAAGTGCGCTAACACACCAAACGCCAGCAACGCTTTCAAACACAGCTGAGTGTTGAACGGGGCGGAAAATGGTGCGGCGAATGCGGCAGCATAACGGTGTGCCATTGTCAACCCCGACAGAAACACACTGCCCACCACCCACGGCATCACCCGCACCGCCCGCCGCATAATGGCTTTTTCTACCGTTCTGCGCGCCTCCCTCGGTACATCTTTGCTGTGTATAGCCGACAACACCAGCGTTTCAAAGAAAACGCCGCCCACAAAAACGATGGCGCAAAATAAATGTATGATATGTGCAACAGAATAAACGCTCATAAAATATAATTTCAAACTCTTGCCCAGTTTTAAAACTCTTTACCCCTGTCGATATACCTTTATCGGCGGCCTATGCCATACTGCGGGCGCTCTTACAGGGAGCCTGCCCTTTTACGGGCTTCCCGAAATATAACACCTTTCTTAAGGAGGATACTATGAAATCAACCATCGTTAAAGCTATTGCTCTGCTCGCCGTTGCCGGCTCGCTCACCGCCTGCGAGAGCATGAGCCGCACCCAACGCAACACTGCCACCGGTGCCATTATCGGCGGCGTAGCTGGCAATCTGATCGGCGGCGACACCGGCTCCACTCTCGGCGGCGCGGCGTTGGGCGGCGTAATCGGCAGCCAAGTAAACCGCCGCTAATCTGTCTATTTGCCGCCGTCATGACAAAGGCCGTCTGAAACTGTTTCAGACGGCCTTTTTGACCAAACCATCCTATCCACACTCCAATCAAACACCGTTATGCTGAATCCATTTTATTTCCGTTACGGTGTTGCTGCGTTTTAGCTCAAAGAGAACAATTTTGTCAGCCGCCCAAGCTACAACAGAACCAGTTCTGTACTCGCTGCACTGTTTGCGGCTTACTGCCCCTTAGTCAAAATAAAGTGGATGCACTATAACTATACAAAGCGATGTAGAGATAACGCTGCAGGGCAAGCCACCACCATTCATTTAAATAAGGTCGTCCATAACGTTGTGTCTAGTGTCAATTCTTTCAGATTTATTTCTACCCGGTTGCTAAGACCGTCTGAAAGGTTTTCAGATGGTCGAAATCTTACAATATTCAAAAACACATCATAAGAAAGTTTATCTGCCGTTATTGCCATGACCACGCAGGCGAAAATCTAGGCTTCCGGCATCCAGGTTGTTTAATCAACACTTTAATATTTTAATCTACATTCCTTTCTGCGCGACAATGATGCTGTTTCAGTCTTTCAGGCCTTGAAATATTTTTTCAAAGGCCGCTGCCTTTGATTTATTTACAGTGAAATATCCGCCGGTGCCGGATTTTGGCAATCGGGCTTGTGTTGCTGCACACTCCGCTAATCTCAATATTGCAGTTTCTCGCCATCCGGCTAAGCTTTCACCCGAGGCCGTCTGAAAGAATGTTCAGACGGCCTGATCTGTAGTTTTGCCCGATTCTGCCACGCTCCGGCCGTCTGCCGCCGACACTTGCTGCAGAATTTTCAACACGGCCTCGGTTTTGGCCGACTGCACACGATAGGAAGTTACCGCATAAATATTCACCACCGGTGCCAGCCACTGCGGCAGCACTACTTCAAGGCTGCCCTGCTGCACATATTGCCGCACCTCTCCCCCAAGCTGCATCGACAGCCCCACTCCGCCCACGGTGAGCGCGCACACGGCAGAAAGCTGGCTGCACGGCATACTGTCGGCAATATCGAGCAGATAACTTTCTGCTGCGCACCTGAGCGTGGCGCGCACCGGCACGAAATGCAGCCAGCTGTGGCGGTGGAGCTGCTCGGGGCGCTCGATCGGCGGATGGCGCGCCAAATAATCGGGGGCGGCGAAAATCTGCCACCGCCACGACACCAGATGGCGGGCAATCAGGTTGGCATCGTCAAGCGCATGCTCGCCGCCGCGTATGGCAATATCGATGCCGCCCTGCTGCATATCGATCAAGCGGTCGCCGATATGCAGCACGGGGCGGATATCGGGGTATTCGCGCTGCAGGCGTTTTAAAGCCGTCTGAAACATCGGCGTGCCGGCCATGCCGGAGGTGGCGGCCAGATGCACTTCGCCTGCCGCCTCGGTTTTCAGATTGTTCAGCGCGGTTTTCATATCGGTCAGCGTGTGCCGCAGGCGGTGGCAGTGCGCCAGCAATGCCTGCCCCGCATCGGTGGGCGCCAGGCGGCGGGTGCTGCGCCGGAGCAGTTTCACGCCGTGCAGGCTTTCCAGGCGGGTGATGTGCTGGCTGACCGCGGAAGGCGTCATGCCCAGCGCGGCGGCAGCGGCGTTCATACTGCCCTGCTCTAGCACGGCGGCAAATACCAACAGCGGTTTGATGTCGTGCATGGTTCAAATGTCCTTCAATTGTTTAGTTGTGCTTAACAATATAATTAGCAAAACGGGAATTATCAAGTGTTTCAAGCGGCCTTATACTGCACCCACCTTAACAAAAAATTAATGAAAGGAAAGATGATGAAAATCGCAGTTATCGGCGCAACCGGTTATGTGGGCAACGCTGTGGTGCAGGAGCTGGCTTCGCGCGGCCACGAAGTAACCGCTTTTGCCCGCAACACCGATAAAGTATTTCAGGCCGGCAATGTCTGCGCAGAAGCCGCCGATGTAACCGCCGCCCGCTTCTCTAGCCGTCTGAAAGGCTTCGATGCGGTGGTGAGCGCGTTTAACCCCGGCTGGGGCAATCCCAATATCGGCGCGGATTTTACGCGCGGCGCCCATGCTATTGTCGAAGCCGCCAAAGCCGCGCAGGTGCCTTATTTGTTGGTGGTCGGCGGCGCGGGCAGCCTCTATGCCGCCCCCGGCCTGCAGGTGATAGACACGCCTGATTTCCCCAAAGAAATCTATGAAGGTGCCAATGCCGCCCGCCATCTGCTGGCCGATTTACAGCAGCGCAGCGATGTAAACTGGGCCTTTGTTTCGCCGCCCGCCCGCTTGGGCGCCGATGCCGGCTACAGCGAAGAGCGCACCGGCCGCTACCGCTTGGGCAAAGATGATTTGCTGATGGAAAACAACAATCTGCCCGCAGGCATCAGCGTGGCCGACTTAGCCGTTGCCATTGCCGACGATGTGGAGAACAAGGCACACCTGCACCAGCGCTTTACCGTTTCCGCCGCCTGAGTTTCCTGAGAATCCCAAAGGCCGTCTGAAATGGTTTTCAGACGGCCTTTTCTTTCGGCAATACACAACACCGGTTCTTTGAAGCGGCCGTGCTGTTCCGCCGACAACTCTTGTGCCGCGTTATCGGCACACCGCATATGCCCGCTGAGATAGTGCAAATTTATTTTCAACACCAGGCAGGCCGCAGGCAGTACGTAACCCGGCTCTGTTGCCAATCGGACGGCGGATAAAACCGTCTGCTTTAAGCCCGGGCGCAGCACCATCACTGAAACGACCCACTCCGGAGCATTCACGCTGATACGTTTCAGACGGCCTTAAATAATTCGGTAATTCTTTGCCGCCTGCCTTGTTATCGTTTTCCTTATCGAGCGGCATACGGCGGCTGTGTGTTTTGCCGAGCTCTCGGCACTGCCTGTTGTCCGACACCCCAAAAGTGGCCGCTTTTTCTGTGGCGGAAACGCGCTTTGGGGCTATTTCAGCATATTTTTAATCACGCCCATCACGCTGCGGGAGATGGCGCGGGTAACCTGCTTGTTAATCTGGCTGCCCACCGAATCGGCCAAATCATAGGCGATGCCTTGGTTGGCTTTTTTACGCCCGCCGAACAGGCCGCCCAAAAAGCCGCCGACCACGCCGTTTTGCTGCGGCTGCGCAGCGGCTGCTTTTTCTGCTTTGGCCGCAGTTTTTACCGCTTCGGCTTCGGCCTGTTGCGATTCCAATTCGGCCAAGGCTTCGTAGGCGGAATAGTTGTCCACCATATCTTTATAGTGGCGGTAGAGAATATCTTTTTGATATTCGGCATCGCGCTCGGCGGCCGCCAGCGGGGTCAGGCTGGATTGCGGCGGCAGCACAAAGGCGCGCTCCACCGGCGCTGGCATGCCTTTTTCATCGAGAAACGATACCAGCGCTTCACCCACGCCCAATTCGGCAATCGCTTCGGCCACATTCACGTTGGGGTTGGTGCGGAAGGTTTCGGCAGCGGCCTTCACGGCTTTTTGATCGCGCGGGGTAAACGCACGCAGGGCGTGCTGAACGCGGTTGCCGAGTTGGCCGAGAATGGTGTCGGGCAGATCAAGCGGGTTTTGGGTAACGAAATACACCCCCACGCCTTTGGAGCGGATAAGGCGCACCACTTGCTCAATCTGCTCTACCAGCGCGCTGGGGGCATTGTCGAACAGCAAATGCGCTTCATCGAAAAACATCACAAATTTGGGCTTGTCCAAATCGCCCACTTCGGGCAGGGTTTCAAACAGCTCGGCCAGCATCCACAGCAAAAACGCGCTATACATACGCGGCGAGCGCATCAGTTTTTCCGAGTTCAAAATATTGATCACGCCTTGGCTGCCTTCGGTCTGCATCCAGTCTTCAAGGTTCAGCGCCGGCTCGCCGAACAGGTTTTCGGCACCCTCGTTTTCGAGTGTGAGCAACTGCCGCTGCACTGCGCCCACGCTGGCGGGCGACACATTACCGTATTTGGCACGGTATTGGGCGGCGTTGTCGGAAACGTGTTTGAGCAGCCCGCGCAGGTCTTTCAAATCGATAAGATGCCAACCGTTGTCGTCAGCCACTTTAAACACCAGATTGAGCAGCCCTTCCTGGGTGCCGTTCAGATTCATCAGGCGTGCCAGCAGCATCGGCCCCATTTCGGAAATGGTTACGCGCACGGGAATGCCGGTTTCGCCGAACACATCCCAAAAGCGCACCGGAAAACTTTGCAGCCAATCACCGCCCAAACCGAATTCGGCGATGCGCTCGCCCACCTTGCCGCTGTCGGCTCCGGCATTGGCCATGCCCGACAAATCGCCTTTCACGTCTGCCAGAAACACGGGAATGCCCGCACCGCTGAAGGCTTCTGCCATACGGCGCAGGGTAACGGTTTTGCCTGTGCCGGTGGCGCCGGCAATCAGGCCGTGGCGGTTGGCCATTTTTCCTTGAATTTCAAGCGTGTTGCCGCCTGCTCGGGCAATTTGGAAGGTGGTCATAACGGTTCCTCGGCTGTTTGATATAAAGGCGTATTTTCTTATTTTTCAAAACACAAGGCAATGCTTGATGAATGACGGCAGATTTGCTTCATTTCATTTTTTGGTATGGGCGGCAAGGAGCCGCAATGCTGTGGTGGAAATTCAGAAAATCTACGCTTGAAAAAGAATATTTTGAACGCACGGGATATTTAAAGGCCGTCTGAAAACCATTTCAAACGGCCTTTAAATAACTAAGCCGCTCAGGCAGTGCCCGCGATAAGGCATTGGTAATGTTGTATTTTTTTAAACCATCGGCAGCGGCAACAGCACGAACCTGCCGCGCTGTGGGTTTTCTCGGAATTTCTGCCCAAACAAACAAGGCCGTCTGAACCGTAGCCGGGCAGGAGGATTCGCCGCAGGCATACGCTGCCCAACAAATATTACCAACCGCTTTAAAATCATGACGGCCTTGGATAGTGGCAGCGTTGGCCGCTTTGCATCACTTTAAAGCGGGTTATAACCAACCTGTGTTGCTTCAGTATGCAATACCCCGCCTCAAAGAGCGTGATGATGAAGCTGTTAAGGCGGCATCAGCGGCAGTTTTCCGGCGGCTTGTCTGCCTTCGGCCGGCCATTTCTCATCGAGAACACCTAGGCCGTCTGAAAAAATATTTTCAGACGGCCTGATACCGTTAATTTCCTAAAATCAATAAAAGCGGTGGCCGCTATGGGGCATTCCACACATTTTCGCTGCGGGGCGGCAGGCTGCCCCGCAGCGCATAAAAATGAGCCGTCTGAAACATTCAGACGGCCTTAAAAGTAAAATCGATGAAAAGGAATGTAAACCCAGCTGAAACTGCCGCCTTGCTTACATAACAAATATTAACAAACTAAAAGAAAACATGCAAGCATTTTTTACACGAAAGCCACTAAACCATTGGAAATTTTATTAAAATAGATTTATTTTGTGAATTTATGTTAATATTTATTTGATAATGTCATATTATTTGCCCATTTCCGCCAGCAATCCGGCCTGGTGTTCGGCAGTCAGCGCGGCGGTTAGTTCTGCCAAATCACCATCCATAATAAAATCCAATTTGTGAAGGGTTAGATTGATGCGGTGGTCGGTAACCCTGCCTTGAGGGTAATTATAGGTGCGGATGCGCTCGCTTCGGTCGCCGCTGCCGATTAGGGATTTGCGTTCCACCGCCTCCTTGGCTTGCGCTTCGCGTTTTTTGGCATCGTTTAAGCGCGCCGCCAAAACTTTCATCGCCTGCGCTTTGTTGCTGTGTTGCGAGCGTCCGTCTTGGCATTCGACCACCATGCCGGTAGGCAGGTGGGTAATGCGCACGGCAGAATCGGTTTTGTTGATATGCTGGCCGCCCGCTCCTGATGCTCGGAAGGTATCGATGCGCAAATCGGCAGGATTCAGCCGGATTTCTTCCAACTCACCGGCTTCGGGCATCACTGCTACCGTACAGGCAGAAGTATGGATACGCCCTTGGCTTTCTGTGGCCGGTACGCGCTGCACACGGTGGCCGCCCGACTCGAATTTCAATTTGCTGTATGCGCCAAGCCCGACAATGCGGGCAATCACTTCTTTATAACCGCCCAAGTCGCTTTCGCTGGCCGATACGATTTCCATCTGCCAGCGGTTACGTTCTGCATAACGGCCATACATACGCAGCAGATCGCCGGCAAACAACGCCGCTTCGTCTCCGCCCGTGCCGGCGCGCACTTCGATAAAAATATTTTTATCATCATCGGCATCTTTGGGCAGCAGCAGTTTTTGCAGCTCGTTTTCCAGCATTTCGATTTGCGCTTCGGCCTTTTCGATTTCTTCGGCTGCAAAGGTTTTCATTTCCGGGTCGGCCAGCATTTCCTGCGCATCGGCCAAATCGCTCTGCGCCAGATTGTATTGCCTGAACGCCTCGGCCACCGGCGTCAGCTCCGCATGCTCGCGCGTGAGCTTGCGGTAGTTGTCTATATCGTCGGCGGCTTCGGGCCGGGCAAGCAGATGGGTGACTTCTTCCAAACGCTCGGCCGATTGTTGCAGTTTTTCTAAAATAGATGGTTTCATGGTTTTTTCCGTTGAGGCCGTCTGAAAACATTTCAGACGGCCTCAAGCCAAGCAGGCAAAGAAAAAAGCCAGCCGGGGCGAGCTGACTTTTCAATATGTTTTGGTCGGAGTGAAAGGATTCGAACCTTCGACCCCTTGCACCCCATGCAAGTGCGCTACCAGACTGCGCCACACTCCGACTCGAAAGAGAAAGGGATTATATGGTTCCGATGTCTAGCTGGCAAGTATTTTTTCCACGCTGCCCAACATTTTTTTCAGCTCTTCGCGCATTTCTTCGGCCTGAATCGCCGGATTGCCCGAAGCATCTAAGGCATTGTGGTTGAAGGTATCGATAAACGGGGCGAAAGTATCTTTCAATTTCAGCACTTTAAGCACGTCTGCACGGGTATAGTTGTTGCCGCCATAGCCGACCACCACCCCGTTTTCGTGCTGCCATTGAGCGAATTGTGTGATGCTGATCTGCGCCAGTTCGCACATTTCGTTCAGGCTGAAATAGCGCTTGGCGGGAATTTTAGGCAGGTTAGCGCTGTTTGTCATAATAATGCTCCACCATGCCTTTGAGTTTCTGGCTGGCATGAAACGTTACCACCCTGCGTGCCGAAATCGGCACTTCTTCACCGGTTTTCGGGTTGCGGCCGGGACGCTGCGGTTTATCGCGCAACTGGAAATTGCCGAAGCCGGAAATTTTAATTTCTTCGCCCCGCGCCAAGGTGGTGCGGATTTCTTCAAAAAAGAGCTCAACGATTTCTTTGGCATCGTTTTTGGTTACGCT
The DNA here is from genome assembly GCF_015235335.1 of Neisseria sp. 19428wB4_WF04. Taxonomy (NCBI): domain Bacteria; kingdom Pseudomonadati; phylum Pseudomonadota; class Betaproteobacteria; order Neisseriales; family Neisseriaceae; genus Neisseria; species Neisseria sp. 19428wB4_WF04. The sequence goes on along the minus strand of NZ_JADGLG010000005.1, from coordinate 67,919 downwards.
GCTGACTTTTTCAACCAAAATATCGGCCAATTCGGCTTTAGTTAGTGTCATTTTATTACCTTCGCTTTTCAACAGATGGGGATTATCACTAATTTTTTGTTGTCATTCAAGAGAATATAGGTTTTTTTAACACCGCAGTTGCGCGCCCGCACTTTCGGCGGATTTCACCAGTTTTTCGATTAGAGGCTCCACCGCTTCTTCTGTCAGTGTAGCTTCCGCATCCTGCAACAGAACTTTCACGGCAATGCTCTTCATGCCTTCGGGCAAACCTGCGCCGCGATAAACATCGAACGCGGCGATTTCCTGCACCAAACGGCTGTTCACGCTGTTCAACGCGCCCAGCAAAGCATCATGCGGCACGTTTTCAGGCAGCACAAACGCCAAATCGCGGCGCACGGGCTGGAATTTGGACACGGGGCAGTAAATGGTTTTTGCTTTGCCGAGCACGGCCGCCATATCGATTTCAAACACCAGCGCGGCTTGCGGCAGGTCGTATTTTTGCAGCCATTGCGGATGCAGCTCGCCGATAAAGCCGACAGTGCGGCCGTCAAGCACGATTTCGGCGGTGCGGCCGGGATGTAGCGCGGGATGCTCGGCCTTCACGAACGACACGTTTTTGCCACCCAACAAATCTTCGACATCGCCTTTTACATCGTAAAAATCGGCCGCGCGGGTTTTCTCGCCCCATTGTTCGGGATCGGTCGAACCGTAAACCAAACCGCCGATACGTTCGTTTTGCACAAAACGGCCGTCTGAATTTTTGCCGAACACGCGGGCGATTTCAAACACGCGCACGCGGTTTTGCTTGCGGTTGAGGTTGTTTTGCAGGATTTCAACCAATCCGCCGATCAGGGTGGAACGCATCACACTGTATTGCGCCGCCAGCGGGTTTTGCAGGCGGACCGGCTCTTCGTTGGCAGCAAAATCGCGCTCCCATTGCTCGTTTACAAAGGCATAGCTCACCACTTCCTGATACCCTCTTGCAGCCATTTGGCTGTAAACGGCAAAACGGTTGCGGCGGGTTTCGGGCAGTGCCAGCATTTTCAGACGGCCCGAAGCGGTATCGCCGGGAATGTTTTCATAGCCGTAAACGCGGGCGATTTCTTCGATTAAATCGGCTTCGACTTCGATGTCGTAACGAAAGCTCGGCGAAGTGGTTTGCAGGCCGTCTGAAACTTTTTGCGGTTGCAGGCCCAACGCGGCCAAAATGCTTTCGATGCGCGCTTCGTCCACCGCCACACCTAATAGTTTTCCTACCCGCGCCGTGCGCACGGCTACGGTTTTGCGTTCGGGCAGCTTGCCCACGGCTTCTGTTATTGCGCCCGCCGCGCCGCCGCAAATCTGCAACACCAATTCGCTGGCACGCTCGATGGCGTCGCGCTGCAATTCAAAGTCCACGCCGCGCTCGAAGCGGAAAGACGAATCGGAGCCGAAGCCGTATTGGCGCGATTTGCCGGCAATGGTTTCCGGTGCAAACCAGGCCGACTCCAGCACAATGTTTTTGGTGCCGTCTGAAACCGCGCTCGCTGCGCCGCCCATCACACCGGCCATGCTCAACGCGCCTTTTTCATCGGCAACCACCAAGGTGTTTTCAGACAGGCATACGGTTTTTTCATTCAAACATTCGAGCGTTTCGCCTTCTGCGGCGCGGCGCACAATAATGCTGCCGGAAAGTTTGTCGGCATCAAACACATGCATGGGCTGGCCGAGCTCCAGCATTACATAGTTGCCGATATCTACCAGCGCCGAAATGCTGCGGATGCCGCTGCGCAACAAACGCTGTTTCAGCCAATCGGGCGTGGGCGCCTGCGCATTAACATTTTCAATCACGCGGCTTAAAAAACGGCCGCAATCGGCAGGCGCATCAATGCGCACCGGCCGGATTTTGCTGCTTTTCACAGTGGCCGTCTGAACCGCTGCCGGCTTGTAGGCGCATTGCGTCAAAGCCGCCACTTCGCGCGCCAAGCCTTTGATGCTCAGGCAGTCGGCACGGTTGGGGGTGATTTTCAGGGTAAAAACGGTATCGTCCAAATCCAGATAATCGCGCAGGTTTTCACCGGCCGGAGCATCGGCGGGCAGAATATGCAGGCCGTCCACACCGTCATCGGGCAGCCCCAGCTCGTTGGCGGAACACAGCATACCGTTGGAAACCTGCCCGCGCATTTTGGTGGGCTTGATTTTGAAATTGCCCGGCAACTCCGCACCCGGCAAGGCACACGGCACTTTAATGCCGGCACGCACATTCGGCGCACCGCAGACGATTTGAATCAGTTCGCCGGTGCCGGCATCGACTTGGGTGATGTTCAAACGGTCGGCATCGGGGTGTTTTTCCACCGATTTCACTTCGGCCACCACCACGCCGTTAAACTCCGGTGCGGCTTTAGCGGCTTCTTCAACCTCGAGGCCGGACATGGTGAGCAGATGGGCGAATTCGTTGGCAGACAAATCAGGATTGGCTTGGGTTTTCAGCCAGTTGTAGGAAAATTGCATGGAATTACTCTTGAATTAATTTAATGGATTTTTTTGGCTTTGAGGTATTGCTCAAAGTCATCGTCTTCTAGGATTTTGTCAAATTCATTTAAATAACGGCTTTGGTTCTCTGGATCGAATTCAACCGTAGTTTTCAAGAATTTGGAAAAAATATTATTTTTGCCCGCCAGCTCGCTCACAACCGAATAATCCATTTGCGTTTTAAACTTGGCCGGAGAAAGTATCTTACTTTGCGAAATATTTTGTGCATCGAGTTTGATAATGCCAATACCAAAACTCAAACTGAGTTTTTGCAAGGCTTCAATAAACTCGTCGTCTTCTGAAAGATTCAGAGCAACCAAACAGCCTTCATTTGCCCAACTGGAATTGCTGACCGCCTGAAAAAAATATTCTTTGTAATTGGAAAAGTTCAAATCGACTTTTAGCTCAAATGAGAAAATTTTAATTGGCAGCCTATCAAATTTTTTAATTAAATTAAAAACATTGTTTTCAGCATAGTTGGCATATTCAAAATTTACGGCCACCATGTCCGGATAAAGCCATTTATCTGCACCTTTTTAATTTTTCTTACTATTTTCATGAAAAACTGTGCGCAAATGGGCATTAAATGCCGGATTGATCCATAGCCATTTTGCCAGCAGTGGATGCAAATCCCGTTCATGGAACCCGTTTGCCGTTGCCTTAATGCTTTCAGGTTGTTGATTAACTTTTTTTTCAGATAGCCCTTTCAGAAAAAAGCGTTTTGGATTTTTGCTGCCTTCAAGCTGTTGAAATTGACCGTTTGTTTTTTTGCATTTTCATAGATAACTGATCCGACAGTTGCCCACGGTGTTTTACCTAATGAAATCAGTCCGATCTGCTCATCATAAGATTTCAAGTGAATATAAAGTTGTTTCTCAATAATATAATCCCAAATTTCCATAGGGCTTGCCGGATGGTTCAGTTCTTTTGCAGCTAATATGGATAATTCTAAGTAGCTTATTTTTTTATTTTTTGCTTTCAGGCTACCTGAAAACCGTTTATCTATCGATTTTTCAAGCAGCTTATGCTGGATTATTTGACAAACTGCTTTAAAAAGTTCAAATCATTGTCGAAAAACAGCCGCAAGTCGTTCACGCCGTAACGCAGCATGGCAAAGCGGTCCAGCCCGATACCGAAAGCGAAGCCGGTGTAGCACTCGGGGTCGATATTCACGTTATTCAACACATTAGGATGCACCATGCCGCAGCCGCCCACTTCCAGCCATTTGCCGTTGTCGCCCATGATGTCGATTTCGGCGGAGGGTTCGGTGAACGGAAAAAACGAGGGACGGAAGCGCACCTGCAAATCGCTGCGCTCGAAAAAGCGGCGGATAAAGTCAGTGAACACGGCTTTTAAGTCGGCCATCGTTACGCCTTCTTCCACCCACAACCCTTCGGCCTGGTGGAACATCGGCGAGTGGGTGGCATCGGAATCAACGCGGTACACGCGGCCGGGGGCGATGATGCGGATAGGCGGATTCTTTTTATCCAGCATATAGCGGATCTGAATCGGTGAGGTGTGGGTGCGCAGCACATCGCCGTTTTCCACGTAAAAGGTATCCTGCATGGCGCGGGCCGGGTGGTTTTGCGGGATATTGAGCGCTTGAAAGTTGTGGAAATCGTCTTCGATTTCGGGGCCGTCTGCCACATCGAAACCCATGCCGTGAAAGAGTTCTACCACGCGCTGCAGAGTCAGGGTTACAGGGTGCAGACCACCGCTGTGTTGACCGCGGCCGGGCAAAGTAACATCAAGTGCTTCGGCGGCCAGCCTCTCTTGCAGCTTGGCAGCATTTAAAGCTTCTCTCTTGTCGTTATAGGCCGTCTGAAAACGGTTTTTGCATTCGTTGATGTGCGCGCCAACAGTTTTCTTTTCTTCGGGCGGCAGACTGCCGAGCTGCTTGAGCAGTGCATTCAATTCCCCCGCCTTCCCCATGTAGCGCGCCTTAACCGTTTCCAATGTCTGAAAATCGGCTGCCGCCTCAATTTCACCAATCCCTTGATTGACAATAAGGTTTACATTTTTCATAGTTCGATTCGTGTGATTTCTGCAAATACCGCCCGGGCTGCCTGCGTGCCGCAGATATGGGGGCATCGGAAGATTGCCGCCGGCTCCCGCAAAGGCCCTCTGCCCCCGCCTGCAAGAATTTTCGCCGCAATCCGAAAAGTGGGCAATTGTAGCGTAAATTGCGCCGAAAAAACAGCGGGCTAACAATCGCTTTATCTGCTTTTCCCGTCTCATCTCAAATCTTCAGCACACTTTTTTCAGACGGCTTTTTTTGTACCGCCCCGCCTGCCTCGGCTTCAACACCCTACAACAAATTACAAAAGTTACTGTTGCATATTTCACAAATAATATGCAAAAAGCAACTATTTATTTGCATGACTTTTGCATCAGTGATAAATTTTGTTTCGTTTTGTAAATTAATTAAATATCATTAATTTATGACAAAGCAACCATATTGAATATATTTATATATTTAAAACAATAAGATATTTAATATATTAAAATATAAAATAGAGTAAAAATTTTATTATTTATATTCATAATAAATAAATAAAACATATATTTACAATTTTTAAAACAATGGCGCAGTGCATACTTTTCCAATTGAGGAACGCAAATTTGCCTGATGCCTGATAAAAATTTAGCAACAACATTACGGAACCACAAAATGTCAAATCAAATTATTCTTACCGTTACTCGGTCGGGAGGCTCTGCTGTTGCCGAGCAAAACACCCGCTTCAACATCGAACCGGGGTCGGGTCAAGCCTTAACCATACCCGCTGCCGACCACACCGACTATCGATTCACCGATGCCGCCACCGGGTTGGCCCCTGAAGGCTTGGCTTTCAACCGCGTTGGCGATCATCTTTATATCCACGACAAAGCCTCCGGCAAATCGCAGCCCGATATCATTATTGAAAACTACTACAACCACGCCGGCAATAAAATGCCGGGGTTGCAGGCAGACGGCGTGCTTTCACCCTACTATGGCGAAATTTCTTCCCCGATCACTGCCGAACAAGTAACCGTACATCAAACTGCCGGCACTACCAACAAAATGGCCATTGCCTTGAGCAGCCTGGCCGGCGCAGGCCTGCTTGGCGCATTAGCGGGGGGCGGAGGCGGAGGAGGAGGAAGCTCCGAGTCCCCACCTGCTGCAACCATTCCCGCTCCCCAACCTATAGCGGCCGGCCATGCCATACTGAACAATCCTGCTTCGTCCTCCCATACTGCCGCGCAGGGTAAAACAATTGTGTCTGCAACACCCAACCCATCCACAAATACCACCCCCCTGGCTGCCAGGCCGTCTGAAACTGCTAAGCCGTCTGAAACTGTTAAGCCGTCTGAAACTGTTAAGCCGTCTGAAACTGTTAAGCCGTCTGAAACTGTTAAGCCGTCTGAAACTGTTAAGCCGTCTGAAACTGTTAAGCCGTCTGAAACTGTTAAGCCGTCTGAAACTGCTAAGCCGTCTGAAACTGCTAAGCCGGTAATTTCAGACGGCCAAACGGGCGGGGGGCATGATTACCACGTTTACCAACACCCGAAATACGGCAAATATATTGATGCAGCCGAATTCGGCACCGACCCGAGCGGTCGCAGCGACAGCCTGCCTGCCATTAATGCTGCCCTGGCTGCCGCGCACAAAGAAAATGCCGCTGTGTATTTGAGCGGCAATCTGTATATTTCCAACCAGATGGTGTTAAACAAAGCCAATTCCGGTGTAACCGCCCTATTCGGCAACGGCATGGGTAACACCACAATTTCTTTCGATAAAGCGCAAACCGGTGTATTTAATTCCGATACCAATGAAGATGATGTCCGCGCATTTGCCGGCATTTTAATCGATGGCCAAAGCAACAAAACCATTGCTGATTTGTCGGTGAAATACACCCATCCCGATTTTTACCGCTTCGGCCAAAGCTATTTCGGCAAAGTCAACGGTATTGTGGTCAATGATGCCGACAACACCTTAATCAGCAAAGTAGAAGTGTCGGGTGCCAACCGTGCGGGGGTATTTTTCACTTCTACCCACACCCTGCAGCCCGACCCGCAAGGCAGCCAAGGCCGCACTTATAAAGCGCGCCTGATTCGCGGCGAAGTGGATGAAACCTATGAAAACCTGCCCTTGGGGGAAAACAACCGCATCATTGACAGCAACCTGCACCACAACCGTGTGGCCGGCGTGCTGCTGGCCTATCAGAAAAATTTTATTGCCGACAACAACGTGATGTCATGGAACGGGCATGAAAAAGACGGCGGAACAGGCTACGGCATCGCCAGCATGGCCGGCAGCTACAATTACGGCATCACGTTCCGCAACAACACCACCGACCACAACTACCGTAAAGGGCTGGATGTGCACGATGGCGACAATATTGTGATTGAAAACAATGTTTCTATCGGCGACCGTCTCTACGGTATCGGCGTGTATAACCGCCAATTCACGATGGACACAGTGAAAGTGAGCAACAACACCGTGATTGCCGACCCTGAGTTCCGCCTGGCACAAGACGACAATCCCGGTTTGCGTTATTTCGGCTATTCCGGCATCCAGCTGCAAACCAACACCATGTTCCGCGACTTGCACAGCGGGGAGGCCGGCCATTTTGAAATCAGCCGCAACACCATTAAAAATCTGGATGTTTACCGCAATGCCATCCAAACCTACGGCATAGAGTTCCGCAACCACGAACCGAATATGCATTACACCTTGGATATTGCCGGCAACACCATAGAAGGTGCCTCCGTTAAATACGCCATTGCCGTGATCAACAACACCAAAAGCAAAATTCTCGATACCGCAGGCCAAGGTTCGGGCACCATCAATGTTACCGACAACACTATCGATATCGGCAGCATCGGCCGGGGCACCCTGCCTGTGTTTATCAACGAAGAAAACAACAACGGAAAGCTGCGCGGCGAAGTAACCTTTTCGGGCAACAATATCACCATACGCGAACATTCAGACGGCACCATTGAAGGCGTACAGATGGTGGGCAACGCCGAAACCTACCGCGTTACCGACAACACCTTCGAAATACGCGGCACCATGGACAAACCTGTAGTCAGCCTGCTTGGCCGAACCGACAGCGAAGCCCCCGAGCTGATTGTCAGCGGCAACAACATTACTACCGACTTAACCGGTAATCTCTACCGCAGCTGGATAGAGCGCAATGCTACCGTTGATGTTTATGCCGACAACAACACCCACAACGGCAAAGAGCTGGCCGAAGTACGCCATACCGTTACTCCGCCGGCTTCCGAGCCTGCACCTGGAACCGTTGCAGCTGCCAAAACTGCCTATGTTTTGGATTTGGGTATCGGCAGCAACACCATATCAGGCAACGACACACACGAAACGGCCTACCCCCGGATTGCAGCTGCCAAAACAGCAGCGGTCTCAGAAAACACGGCAAAACTTTCCGGCCAGCTTTCAGACGGCCTGCCTGCCTTGAATGATTTGCTTGCCGTTAACGATTTGGATTTGTCTAACGTATTGGGTGCCGGAAGCAGCACAGCGGGAACCATAGGCGCAACGGTTGCCGAATACACGAGGTCGCTGGATATCAACGAAGAACAATGGCAAAACGAAGTTTCTGCCCATATCATATAAACAAACACTTTCAAACCGACAACCCGAACCGGGATTTTTTATAACCGGTTAAATTTAACAAAAGCAAGCCGGCAAACTGCAAACAGTAAAAATTAGCTGAACCACGTTACCATGACTAAACGTTGGAAAACTTATACGGTTTTACTGGCAGCAGCTCGCTGGCTTGCATCTGTTTGAGTGGATTCACCATATCGCAACCAACTGATTTCCATACACTTCCTCACTCTCTAAGCAAACATCTCATCAATACATAACGCCCGAAATTCTTGATCCGATTCCAACAGTATCCAACCGGGTTGAAGTCCGGGCTGTGCGCAAAATCTGATAGCCTGCCGCCTCAAGCAAAGTAGCAGTTTCCCCCTTATAAAAGGCAGTATGGCTTATCACCATAGAATTTTCCATCATAATACTTCTCTCAGAAAATCGGGCAAGCAGCACTGGTTTCACCCGACCGTCAAACATACTGTGGCTGACACGGCAATCAAACAACACCGACCACACAGGTTTGGTTCCTGCTTTACCGTGTGTGCCTACCCGCTGTTTCTCAACGCATAACCGCAAAAGCAAGAGCCGTCCTTTTATTTATATGATAGGGCGTTTTTAAACGGAGACTATGCAGCTGCTTTAGGAAGGTATACCTTCCCTACGGGCTTTCAGATGCCTGTGGCGTTTTTCCGTAGATCTGCCATTTTTCAAGGCGCTGCTGACATCTTCAAATGATCATTCGAAATATTGCTCAAATTCGTTGTGATCAATACCGATATCATCGACAACATTCTTAAATCAAGCTTTGTAGCTGATTTTCTGGAACTTTCTGTTTTCAGGCTAACACGATAGGGCAAGATTCTTTATACGGATTTTCAGTATTTCCGTCCTATACCCGTTTTTCAGACGGCCTATTTTGATACCGTCAACCCACCTTATTTTCAGAACAAGGCAACAAACCTGCCGACAATGCAAATAGTAAGAACCATTCTGTTGTCCCTCGACAGCCGAAAATCGTTCTCCTTGAGCCAAGGCACAGTGACACCATAACTAAAATAAAGTAGGTTCACTATATTGCCGGATTGGAAACCGCATCACATGAACATACCTATTACTACAACCACGATAGGGTTAAGCCTCAAATAAAAAGGACTGAGTCCTGTTCGGTACAGAATTCAGTCCTTAGAAACCGCTTGATTAAGCTGCCCGATTTGGAGCAATGCAAAAATATCAGGGCTTGTTATCGATACAGAAATGAAAGAGTGAAGGAGGGATAAATTAACCTTCAACTTTCACTTCTACACGGCGGCCTGATGCATTGTTGCCTTGGGCAGCAGTGGTGTTTTCCGGTTTGCGCAATTCAATGTTTTTGGCATCAATGCCTTGCGCTTTCAAGAAATCTTCTACTGCCTGCGCACGGGCTTTCGACAGTTTTTCATTGGCTGCCGCATTGCCGGTGCTGTCAGTGTAGCCGCTGACAACCAATTTTTTGCCGTCTTTGCCGGCTTTAATCAGGTCAGTCAGGATAATAGCCGCGTTGTTGGCCACTTCGCTTTTACCGGTGGCAAAATAGAAGGTGCCGATGGGTGTGCCGGCTTGGGTGTCGTAAGTTACATCGGCATTGTCAACGACTAGCTCTGCAGAATCAGAGGCGGCTTGGGGAGCAGAAACCGCCGATTCGGAAGCCGGTGTTGTGCCCGCAGGCATACTGGCAGAAACAGCTTCAGTAGGTTTAGTCGGTGATTTACCGTCTTTATTGGACAAACCCCATACATAAGCGGTCATAATGTGCAGTTTGTCTTTATCCAAGAAATTGTCCCAAGCAGGCATTTGGTTGTGGCGGCCGTTGGTGATGGTTTCAATAATAGCTTTTTGTGTTCCGCCCCACAACCAAACATCATCTGTCAGATTCGGGCCCAAGCCCTGAATGCCTTGACCTTTGTCTCCGTGGCAGGTAAAGCAGTTAGCAGGCGGGCCGTTAAACAGCAGTTTGCCGCGTTCGGCACGGGCTTCATCGTATTGATCCTTACCTTTGGACAGCGACATTACATAGTTGGCAACGTCTTTTACACGCTCCTCACCCAAAGCAGGCCCCCAAGCAGCCATGATGCCGATACGGCCTTTTTGAATGGTTTCCTGGATTTTTTCTGGTTCACCGCCCCACAACCAATCGTGGTCAGTCAGATTGGGAAAGCCTTTAGAACCTTTGGCATCGGAACCGTGGCATTGGATACAGTAGGTATCAAACAGGTTCTTGCCGATGCGTTGAGCCTGAGGGTCTTTGGCTACCTGCTCAATCGGCATATCGGCAAATTTAGCATACAGTTTGCCGTATTGTTCATCTGCTTTTTGAACTTCTTTTTCGTATTGGTTGGCACTGCTCCAATTCAAATATCCTTTGTAGTCACCTAAACCGGGATATAAAAACAGATAGGCTGCGCCGAAAATCCAAGTGGCGATATAAAGCCAAAACCACCAGCGGGGCAGAGGATTGTTGTATTCTTCAATACCGTCCCATGAATGCCCCATGGTTTTCACGTCTTCACCTTTAGGTGGAGATTTAACTTTGTTTTGCGAAAGCAAAAGCCAAATCAAGCCGATGAAGCTGAGCAATACGATAACGGCAATGTATATATTCCAGAAATTGCTGGTAAATTGGGAAGTTGTGTTCATTATTTGCTCCGTTTGTCACGGGAAACCGGGTTAGCGATCGTTTTTTTCGTTATCAGGGATATCGTTATCTTCCATGATGCTGTTGGCGGCAGCATCATAATTACGTTTGTTGCGTTTGTTCAACACAACATACAAAACCAACATGAAACTGATAAATACCCATACGGTAAAGAGTGAACGCACCCAGTTGATATCCATGATGTTACCTTACGTTTTTCAGTGCCAAACCCAAACCTTGCAGGTAGGCAATCACAGCATCCAATTCTGATTTGTCGGCCAATTCTTCGGGTGCTTTTGCGATTTCTTCATTGCTGTAAGGTGTACCGATTGCACGTAGTGCTTTCATATGTTGCACGGTTGCTTCGGCATCTACTTTATTACGTGCCAACCACGGGAAAGCAGGCATATTGGATTCCGGCACCACATCACGCGGGTTCAGCAGGTGAAGGCGGTGCCATTCGTCTGAATAACGGCCACCCACCCGGGCCAAGTCTGGGCCGGTGCGTTTGGAACCCCACTGGAAAGGATGGTCGTAAACGGACTCACCACCGACTGAATAGTGGCCGTAACGTTCAGTTTCCGCACGGAACGGGCGGATCATTTGGGAGTGGCAGTTGTAGCAACCTTCACGTACATAAATATCACGTCCGGCCACTTGCAAAGCAGAGTAAGGTTTAACGCCTTTAATCGGCTCTGTTACCGATTTGGTAAAGAACAGCGGCACAATCTCAATCAAAAGGCCGATGCTGATCACCACAAAGGTACAAACAATCAACATGCCGACTTTTTCTTCGACTAATTGTTGTAATTTCATTTTGGTAGCCTGTCTTTCTTTTATCGTTAGTGATGTTGCGCTTGAGAAACGGCAGGAATTTCGGCATCAACAGGTTTGCCCCCGATAACGGTGCGGTAAACGTTGTAGGCCATAATTACCATCCCGCTCAGATACAGCAGGCCGCCTGCAAAGCGAATCATATAGAAAGGCATGCTGCGTTTTACCGATTCTACAAAAGAGTAGGTCAGAGTGCCGTCATCATTCAATGCTCCCCACATCAGACCCTGCATCACACCGGAAATCCACATAGAGGCGATGTATAGCACAACACCGATGGTTGCAATCCAAAAGTGGGCTTCAATCAGCTTGATGCTATACATTTCCCTTTTACCGAACAGGCGCGGAATCAGGTAGTAGATTGCACCGATGGTAACAAAGCCGACCCAACCCAAAGCGCCCGAGTGAACGTGTCCCACAGTCCAGTCGGTATAGTGGCTCAATGCGTTGACGGTTTTAATCGACATCATCGGACCTTCAAAAGTGGACATCCCGTAGAAAGAAAGGGAAACCACCAGGAATTTCAAAATCGGATCGGTACGCAGTTTATGCCATGCACCCGACAGAGTCATAATGCCGTTAATCATACCGCCCCATGATGGAGCAAACAGAATCAGCGACAAAACCATACCCAACGATTGAGTCCAGTCGGGCAAAGCGGTATAGTGAAGATGGTGGGGGCCTGCCCACATATAAGTGAAAATCAACGCCCAAAAGTGCACAACAGACAAACGGTAAGAGTAAACCGGGCGGCCGGCCTGTTTGGGTACGAAGTAATACATCATGCCCAAGAAAGCGGCAGTCAGAAAGAAACCTACGGCATTATGCCCGTACCACCATTGAACCATGGCATCAATGGCACCCGAATAAACCGGGTAAGATTTCATGGCTCCGGCAGGAATAGCCAAGCTATTAACGATATGCAGCAGTGCCACTGCCAAAATAAATGCACCATAGAACCAGTTGGCCACATAAATGTGTTTGATTTTCCGGGTAGCAATAGTGCCGAAGAAGACAACCGCATAGGCAACCCATACCAACGCAATCAGAATATCGATCGGCCATTCCAATTCGGCATATTCCTTACCCTGGGTGTAGCCCAGCGGCAAGGTGATGGCGGCTAAAACGATAACCAACTGCCATCCCCAAAAAGTAAAGGCAGGCAGCCATTTGCCGCCAAACAAACGCACATTGCAGGTGCGCTGTACCACATAATAGGACGTGGCGAACAGGCCGCAGCCGCCGAAAGCGAAAATCACCGCATTGGTGTGCAGCGGACGCAGACGGCCGAAGTGAAACCAAGGTCCGACATCCGCAAGATTGAGGGCGGGCAGAAACAGCTGGGCGGCGATAATCACGCCCACCAGCATGCCCACGATACCCCAAACTACAGTCATGACGGCAAACTGGCGCACCACCTTGTAGTTATATGTTTGCGTTTCCATAAGGGTCTCCATTAAACATGGCAATTTACATTTATCGGTTTGCTCCGGTTTGCTGAAACACGCCAAAGATATACCCGATTTTTCTTAATTTAACACCGCTCCCGCGTAAACCCGGGCAGATTGCGGCTTTTCAAGCTTTGCATTTTAAATCAAAACCTGTCTGCTACCAAGCCGAATCGGTTCGAATACCCAACCTCCATCAGGCATACCGGCTTGCTTTCAGCCTGATTTTATTAGATTATAGGTTAGCTACATAAAGTTTCTTGATGTAAATCAAGTTTGTTAAACCATTACACAGGCTGCAACCGTGCCAAACCACTCCATTCTCCACTACACCATTATGCCCGTTCCTGCCGCCCATTTGTGGCGGATTTGCCTGAGTTTTTACCGGCAGGATAACAAACCCTTACAAATCAAGCTTCCCAACTGGGTGCCGGGCAGCTATCTGATTCGCGATTTTTCACGCCACATTATCAGCATCGATGTTTTATCAGACGGGCGGCCTGCCGTGCTTGAACAGATATCTAAAAACGAATGGACTGCCGAAGGCAGGGGGCAAGAGTGGCAAATCCACTACACTGTTTATGCGTTTGATTTATCCGTGCGCGGTTCGTTTTTAAGCACCGAACGCGGTTTTTTCGATGGTGCCTGCCTGCTGCTCAATATTGTCGGCCTCGAAAACCAACCGCACCAAATCGCTTTCGAAGGGCTTCCCGAAGGCTGGCAGATTGCCACATCCATGCCTGGCGCAGGCAAACATATTTTTCAGACGGCCTCTTATGCCGCATTGATCGACCACCCCTTTGAGCTGGGCACATTTGAAACACTGCATTTTGAAGCCGGCTCGATTCCGCACCGCATCGTGCTGAGCGGCCGCTACCGCGACTTCGACCGCCCGCGTCTGCTTGAAAACATACAGAGAATCTGCACCGCCCAGCAGAATATGTTCCCCTCCCCCGCCCCGTTTCAGGAATACCTGTTTCTCCTGCATGTGGGCGATGATATTTACGGCGGTCTGGAACACATCAGCAGCACGGCGTTGTTGGCCGGCCGCAACAGCCTGCCCGCCCGCAACATGATTGAGCCCAACGATGCCTATATCCAACTGTTGGGGCTGTTCAGCCATGAGTATTTCCACGCCTGGAACGTCAAATCCATCAAGCCCGCCGCATTCCTGCCCTACCGTTTGGACAGCGAAAGCTACACCGAACAGCTCTGGGCGTTTGAGGGCATCACGTCTTATTACGATGATTTATTTCTCGTGCGCAGCGGCGTGATTGCACCGGAAGCTTATTTAAAGCTGCTGGCGCAAACCATCACCCGCGTGCAGCAAGGTAAAGGCCGTCTGAAACAAACGTTGGCGCAATCGAGTTTTACCGCGTGGAACAAATTTTACAAACCAGACGAAAACAGCCCCAACGCCATCGTCAGCTACTACCAGAAAGGTGCGCTGGCGGCTTTATGTCTGGATTTGCAGATCCGCAGCAAAAGCGCAGGCAAACACAGTTTGGACACGGTGATGCAGACGCTCTACCGCAATTGGTGCGAAAACGGCAAAGGCATCAAAGAGCGGCAATGGCAGGTATATTGCCAAGAGATAACCGGCTTGGACTTAGGCAGTTTTTTTCAGACGGCCTTATATTCCACCGGCAATCTGCCCCTGCAAAACAGCCTGGAAACTGCGGGCGTAAAGCTGCAATGGCAGGCCGCGCCGCGCAGCCGCGGCGGCGGGTTGGGCGCAGGCGCGGAAACCGCCCTGCCTGCCGGCGATTTGGGCGCGCGCTTCAAACAAAACGCCCACGGCATCACCCTAACCCATGTGTTCAACGGCGGCAGCGCCGAGCAGGCCGCACTCTGCCCGAAAGACACAATCATCGCCGTCAACGGCTTTGCCTGCACTGCTTTTGAGCAGCAGTGGCCGCAGTTTGAAATAGGCGAAACCCTGCACATCCACTACTTCCGCCACGGCGTGCTGCACGAAACCGATTTGACCGTACAGGCGGCGGAGGCCGATACCGCCGTATTGGAAATAACCGACCGTTATCTACTGAAGCAGTGGCTGGGCGTGTAGCACAGGCAGTGGCCAACGGTTTTTCAGACGGCCGCAACGCATTTTGTTTACAGTGAACCCGCTTCATTTTCGGCGCAGAGCAGCAAACCGCAGGCAATGCAGATCCTGCGCAACCGGCTGCGCCTCCGATTGGCGGTTTGCCGGTTAAGCCGGCCGCACAACGCCGTAACGGGAATCAAGCCGGTTTACCATATCCAAACATTCGGCCGTCTGAAAATCAAACAGATTCAAAAAGGAGCAACCGATGAATATCCGCAAACTTGCCGAAGGGCTATATATTGCCCCGCAGCCCACCCAAGCCGATGCGGCCGATGCGGCAGCTTTGGGCATACGCAGCGTGATCTGCAACCGCCCTGATGGCGAAGCCGACAACCAACCCGATTTTAATCAGGTGCGGCAATGGCTGGCCGATGCCGGCATCACCAACACGGCACACCAGCCCGTAACCGCACCCGCAATCAACGGGCAGGACGCCGCACGCTTCCAAGCTCTGATAAGCCAAGCCGAAAAACCGGTTTTGGCCTATTGCCGCACAGGCACACGCAGCACCCTGCTGTGGGCTTACCATCAGGTACAGAACGGTTTGCCGGCGGCACAAGCCGTGGCGGCAGCCAAACAGGCAGGCGTGGACTTGAGCAGTTTCGAGCCGCGTTTGCAGGCAGCCGCAACAAACGGGCTGCCCGATAAATAACGTGTTAAAGACACGGTATGCCGAGATATGAAACAAAACCGGCATTTCAGACAAGCTTTTGTTGAAATGGATTTTTCCTTGTCTTCAGCGATAGCGGCAAACCAATCAAACCCACCGCCACAACTTACCGAAAGCCGCCCCGCAGGCCGTCCGAACAATATTTCAGACGGCCTTTGGACATATCCTTTATAATTTATAATATTGACCGATTTAATATTCTTTTCAGACGGCCGCTGTGTTGCGGCCGTCTGAAAACCTTTTGGTAGAAAACATCATGAAATTTATAGACGAAGCCAAAATCGAAGTGGTGGCAGGCAGGGGCGGCAACGGCACCGTGAGCTTCCGCCGCGAAAAATTCGTACCGCGCGGCGGGCCCGACGGCGGCGACGGCGGCAAAGGCGGCAGCGTGTTTGCCGTGGCCGATGAAAACGTCAACACGCTGGTGGAATACCGTTTCGTCAAACGCTATCAGGCCAAAAACGGCGAAAAAGGCCACGGTTCCGACCGTTACGGCAAAGGTGCCGACAATATCGAACTGCCTATGCCGGTGGGCACACTGATCCGCGACACCGACACCGGCGAACTGCTGGCCGACCTTACCCACCACGGCCAGCGCGTATGCGTGGCACGCGGCGGCAAAGGCGGCCTGGGCAACATCCACTTCAAATCATCGGTAAACCGCGCACCCAAACAGTCCACCCCCGGCGAAGAGGGAGAAGCGCGCAGCCTGAAGCTTGAGTTGAAAGTATTGGCCGATGTCGGCCTGCTCGGCATGCCCAATGCCGGCAAATCCACCCTGATCCGCGCCGTTTCCGCCGCCCGCCCCAAAGTGGCCGACTACCCCTTCACCACCCTGCACCCCAACCTCGGCGTGGTGCGCATCAACGAAAACCACAGCTTCGTGATGGCCGACATTCCCGGCCTGATAGAAGGCGCGGCCGAAGGCGCGGGCTTGGGCCACCGCTTTTTGAAACACCTCTCGCGCACCGGCCTGCTGCTGCACATGGTGGACTTGGCACCGTTTGACGAAAACGCCGACCCCGCTGCCGAAGCGCTGGCGCTGATTGAAGAGCTGCGCAAATACGATGAAGCGCTATACAGCAAGCCCCGCTGGCTGGTATTAAACAAACTCGATATGCTCGCGCCCGAAGAAGCCCAAGCGCGCACCGCCCGGTTTTTGGAACAAATCGGCTGGAACCACCCGCAGCCGGACGACAGCTTCGGCTTCGATATGCAAACCCCGCGCCTGTTTAAAATCAGCGCACTCACCCACGAAGGCACGCAGGATCTGGTGTATCAGACCAACACCTACCTCACCGAGAAAAAACGCCTGGCCGCCGAGGCGCAGGCAGCGCGGCAGATTGCGGCGGATATAGCGGCAGAACAGCCGAAAACCGATACGGCGGTGTTCAAAGCCGAATAAAGGCCGTCTGAAACTTTCTTTTCAGACGGCCTTGACCGGGAACATCGTTTAGACAAGGAACCTGCACATGCAAAAAAAACCGCCCGCCCTGCTTGCCGCCGCGCTGGCGGCCTGCACTGCCCCACCATTTGAAACCGCCCCCGCAATCGGAGGAGGCCGCGATGCGCACAGCTGCATCACTTCGGCCGGGCAAAGCTGGTCAGTGTTGAAACAGCAGTGCATCCAACCGTTCGACAACCCCGATATCCAATTCGCCGACCCCGATAACGACACGCTGGCGGTATATGTGTTATTGTCGGACGACAAATCCCGCGCCGAAGTGTTCGCCTCCGGCGTGCCGGAACACACCGTTTTGGAAAGCGTGAAAGGCGGCTATGCCTCGCGCAACGGCAAGATCCGCTTGTTGCGTGAAGAAGGCGGCTGGAGGTTGGTGAGATAAAGCAACTGTTGTTTTCCCTTTGATGGCAGCTGCAACAATAGACCGAGCGTGAGCTCGGCAAAATACCGAAATTTGTATGAGTGTTCCGAGTTAAATTATGTATAGAACAATTGATTTATTTTCAGGTATCGGTGGCATCCGTTTGGGTTTTGAAAAATACGGCTGCACCAACGTATTTTCTTCAGAATGGGACAAATATGCCTGTGAAATGTATTCAGTCAATTTTGGGGAAATGCCGTTTGGTGACATCAACGACATTGATCCTGCTGACATCCCTGATCACGATATTCTGCTGGCTGGCTTTCCTTGCCAACCATTTAGTATTGCGGGCAAGGGGTTAGGATTTGAAGATACACGCGGCACGCTGTTTTTTAATATTGCCGAAATACTTAAAGTTAAACGTCCCCGTGCATTTTTGCTGGAAAATGTCAAACGTCTAACTTCGCACGACTCAGGACGGACTTTCCAAGTTATTCTGACTACATTGGAACAGTTGGGTTATAACGTTTATTACCGGGTACTGAATACGCTGGATTACGGCTTACCGCAAAAACGCGAAAGAATTTATATTGTCGGCTTTGCAGAAGATATTTATTTTAACTTTCCCGAGCCTGCGGGGTTTTACCGCCCGCTGTCGGAAATTTTAGAAGATGATAGCATGGTAGATTCCAGTTATTTTTTATCTGATTATTTAAAAGAGAAACGCTTTTCTGCTTTAAAAAAAGTTGCTCCTATACCATCGATTTGGCATGAAAATATTGGCGGCAATATTTCCGCCCTGCCATACTCGTGTGCATTGCGGGCGGGGGGCAGCTACAATTATTTGGTTGTAAACGGTATCAGGCGTTTGACTGGCAGGGAAATGCTACGACTACAAGGTTTCCCTGATGATTTTAAAATTAATATCCCTTATTCCCAAGTTAGAAAAGTAGCAGGAAACTCGGTTTCCGTACCCGTTATCGAAGCAATTGCAGGGAATATGCTGGATGCGCTATCGGGTAAAACACAAAAGTGCGGACAACTAGATTTATTGGAGATCTTATGCTGACTAACGAACAGCAAGCTGCGAAGCAAGCATTGGATAGTGTGATTAAAAAATCACGAGTGCATTTGTACAAACCCATTCAAATAGCCGAAATTCTGCATCACGACCGCTGTATCAGTCGTTTGGATTTATCCGATTTGGAGGCATACCGCACCCAGTCCAAGCGTTGGCGCGATACAATTTGTCGACAGTTCTTGGGTAGAACTTCCACTTCATCGGCAAAATTCCAAGATAATCTTTTTGAAAACAATGCTATGCCACCTGAAAAACTGGCTGCGTTAGGTGAATTGAACCGCAACACAAACGGTCAAGTAGAGGCTTATATATATAAATGCTTTATTGGTCGTTTTTCCCAAATGGATAAAGCTCTAGCCTATTGCAGGAACAATGATGCGAACTCTTTCCTTCTCGCCGATTTTATTAATCTGTTTTGGCATGAACCGGGCCTGAAAAGAAGCATAGACAAAATTTATGAAATTGTTGTTTATGCACTGTTTGACGCATTGATTTCCGAACTAGGTGTAACCGTATCAGTTGATTTCCCAAGAGAGAAATATTTTTTATGGCAGGAGTATCAGGAATTTGCCGAAAAACTCTTTCCGCTTCCGAGTAACGGCGGGTTACAACTACCTGCTAAAATCTACCGTGTCGGTGTAACTAATGCGGCCGACAGAGGATTAGATATGTGGTCTAACTTCGGTTTGGCAATACAGGTCAAACACTTGTCGCTTGATGAAGAATTAGCGGAAGATATTGTCGAGTCAATCAGTGCCGACAGAATTGTTATCGTCTGCAAAAAAGCTGAGCAATCTGTCATTGTTTCACTACTAACACAAATCGGCTGGAAAACCAAAATTCAAAATATTGTGACAGAAGATGATTTGATTGCTTGGTATGAAAAAGCTCTGCGCGGCAAGTATCCAATTTCACAGACCCTCTTGAACAATATCAATACTGAAATTAAACGTGAATTTCCCGCTCTCAACGATCAAAATGAATTTTCCAAATTTGTTGAAGAGCGTGGCTATGATTTTGACAATTTTTTATTTTAAATAACCTATATGCCAATGCTAACCGTTTACAACACCTTAACCCGCCAAAAAGAACCGTTTGTGCCGCTCAACCCCGAAAACGTGCGTATGTATGTTTGCGGCATGACGGTTTACGACTACTGCCATCTCGGCCACGCCCGCGTGATGGTGGTGTTCGACATGGTGGCGCGCTGGCTGCGCGCGTGCGGCTACCCGCTCACTTATGTGCGCAACATCACCGACATTGACGACAAAATCATCGCCCGCGCCGCCGAAAACGGCGAAACCATCGGCGCGCTGACCGCACGCTTTATCCAAGCGATGAACGAAGATGCCGATGCGCTGGGCGTGTTGCGCCCCGATGCCGAGCCGAAAGCCACCGAACACATCGGCCCAATGATTGCCATGATTGAGCGGCTGATTGCCAACGGCAAGGCGTATCCTGCCGAAAACGGCGATGTTTACTACGCCGTGCGCGAATTTGCCGCCTACGGCCAACTATCGGGCAAATCGCTGGGCGACCTGCGCGCGGGCGAGCGGGTGGAAGTAGACGGCTTCAAGCGCGATCCGCTCGATTTCGTGTTGTGGAAAGCCGCCAAGCCCAACGAAGCCGATTTTTGGAGCAGCCCGTGGGGCAAAGGCCGCCCCGGCTGGCACATCGAATGCTCGGCGATGGGCGGAGAATGGTTCGGCAACACCTTCGATATCCACGGCGGCGGTGCCGATTTGCAGTTTCCCCACCACGAAAACGAAATCGCCCAAAGCGTGGGCGCACACGGTGTCTGCCTGCATCACGAAGCGCACGGCAAAACCACAGCCAGCCATGTGAAATACTGGCTGCACAACGGCTTTATCCGCGTGGACGGCGAAAAAATGTCGAAATCACTGGGCAACTTCTTCACCATCCGCAACGTGCTCAAGCAATACGATCCCGAAGTGGTGCGCTTTTTTATCCTGCGCGCCCACTACCGCAGCCCGCTGAATTATTCCGATGCCCATCTCAACGATGCCAAAGGCGCGCTCACCCGCCTTTACACCGCCCTGAAAAACACCCCGCCCGCCGAAGTGGTCGCGCATGAAAACAGCAACGCCTACACCCGCCGTTTCCACACCGCGATGAACGATGATTTCGGCACCGCAGAAGCCGTTGCCGTGCTGTTCGAGCTGGCCGGCGAAGCCAACAAAACCAACAGCGCCGAACTGGCCGGATACTTGAAAGCACTGGCGGGCACCATCGGCCTGCTGCAGCGCGATCCTCAGGCATTTTTGCAGGGCGGCAGCGTTTCAGACGGCCTTTCCAATGCCGACATCGAATCTCTGATCGAACAGCGCAAACAGGCGCGCGCGGCAAAAAACTGGGCCGAATCCGACCGCATCCGCGACCTGCTCAACGCCGAAAACATTATCTTGGAAGACGGCGCCGGCGGCACCACCTGGCGGCGGGGGTAATCCGCCGGCCTGCCCCGCGCCGGTAACGCGACAGCCGTTATCCGACCCCAAGCCGTCTGAAGATGACCGCGCCGCACCATGCGCTCCACAACCCGCCGAAACCCTGCACGGCAGGTTGGCAAAGCCGGTAAACTTTTGCGGCCGCTTTTGCATGCTGCCGATATTTCAGTTTGCAAGCGAAACCAGCCCAGTCCGTCTGAGTGTTTCAGACGGCCTGGGTTTTGTTTTACAATCTGCCCGTTGTGTTCCGATATTTTTGCAGAGGAAATTTTATGCCCTCCCCTTTCCGTTTTTCTGTGGCGGCCGTTGCCGCTCTGTTGCTTGGCGCCTGCGGCGGGCAGGAACAAACCGCCGGTGCTGCCGCAACCCCGGCTGCCGACACCGTTACCCGCAACAATGTTACCGAGCCGCAGTCGCTCGACCCGCACCAGATTACCGGCGTGCCTGAAATCAATGTGGTGCGCGACCTGCTGGAAGGCTTGGTAGAAACCGATGGAAAAGGCGCGGTGGTTCCCGCCGCCGCCGAATCGTGGCAAAGTGCCGATAACAAAGTGTGGACGTTCAAACTGCGCGAAGGCCTGAAATGGAGCAACGGCGAGCCGTTCACCGCCGAAGATTTCGTTTACAGCTGGCGGCGTTTGGCCGATCCGAAAACCGCTTCGCAATACGCCACTTATCTTCAGACGGCCAAAATCGAAAACATCGATGAAATCTTAACGGGCAAAAAGCCGCCCGAAACGCTCGGCGTGAAAGCCGTTGATCCGCAAACGCTGCAAGTTACCCTCACGGCAGCGGTGCCTTATTTCCCGCAAATGCTGTATCACGCCGCCACCAAGCCCGTGCACCGTGCCACGGTGGAAAAACACGGCGCGAAATGGACGCAGCCTGAAAATTTTGTCGGCAACGGCCCCTATGTGATGAAAAAATGGGTAGTAAACGAGCGCATCGAGTTGGCAAAAAACCCGCAATACCGCGATGCCGCCAACGTGAAAATCGATAACGTGGTGTTTCTGCCCGTGGGCTCGCAAACCGATGATGTGGCCCGTTACGAAGCGGGCGAAATCGACATCACCGATGCGCTGCCGCCTGAAATGTATGCCAAGCTGCAAGAAAAATATCCGCAAGAATTAAAGCGCAGCCCCTATCTCTGCACCTATTATCTGGAAATCAACCACCAAAAAGCCCCGTTTGACGATGTGCGCGTGCGCAAGGCACTGTCGCTGGCTTTAGACCGTGAAACCATCGCTGCCAAAGTACTGGGGCGCGGCGAAGAACCGGCCTACAACCTGACCCGAACAGGCACTGCAGGCTTTGTGCCCTACACGCCGGAATGGAGCAGGCTCGATCAGGCTTCCCGCGCGGCAGAAGCGAAAAAACTGCTGGCCGAGGCAGGATATAGCGAAAGCAATCCGCTCACCTTCAATTTTCTCTACAACACTTCGGAGCAGCATAAAAAAATCGCCGTGGCCGCCGCTTCGATGTGGCAGCAGGCACTGGGTTTCGTGAAAGTGAACCTTGAAAACCAAGAGTGGAAAACCTATCTCGACAACCGCCGCAGCGGCAACTACCAAATCGCCCGCGCATCGTGGTGCGGCGACTACAACGAACCCTCCACGTTTTTAAACACCCTGCAGTCGGCCAACAGCAGCAACCGCGCTTTCTATAAAAACGCCGCCTACGATGCCCTGCTGGCAAAAACCCTGCAGCCGGGCGTGGGCGTTAAAGAACGCGCCGCCCTTTACACGCAGGCCGAGGCGCAAATCGATAAAGACAGCGCGGTGATTCCCGTTTACGGCTATGTGAATTCGCGGCTGGTCAAACCGCGCATCGGCGGCTATTCCACCGAAGACGTGCTCAACGAGCTGCCGAGCAAGCGGCTGTTTATCCGTCAATAATGTGTTTGCGAATGTGTTTGCAGTAAACCTCGAAGGCCGTCTGAAAATATTTTCAGACGGCCTTCGGCTTTTCAAGCGGCTTCTGTTTTGCAAACCGCCCCTGCCAATACGGCCTTTGGATTGCAACCGTGCCAATCTGCTTGCAGATGGTTTTTGCCCGGGCGGTGCAAGTTTGCAGCAGGATAATGCCAAAATTTGATTTTAATTATCATTTATTTTAAATTGTGCCATAATGAACCATCTCATGAGTTTGACCGACAACAGGAGAAACAAGATGGCCACCCGCACCGAGCACGACACGATGGGCAATGTAGAAGTGCCCGCCGATGCTTATTGGGGCGCGCAAACCCAGCGCAGCCGCAACAATTTCAAAATCGGCGGCGAAACCCTGCCGCAGCCTTTGATTCACGCTATAGCATTGGTTAAAAAAGCCGCTGCCGCCGCCAATGCCGCGCTCGGCCGCATCCAACCCGAACAGGCTGATTTGATTACCCGCGCCGCCGATGATGTGCTGGCAGGCAGGTTGGACGGCCAGTTTCCGCTGGTGGTGTGGCAAACCGGCTCGGGCACACAGTCGAATATGAATATGAACGAAGTGCTGTCCAACCGCGCCAACGAATTGGCGGGAACGGGTTTGGCGGCCTACCGCCCCGTGCATCCCAACGATCATGTGAACCACGCGCAATCAACCAACGACTCTTTCCCAACCGCCATTCACGTTGCCGCCGCCATCGAAATCAACCGTCTGCTGATTCCTGCCGTAACCGCCCTGCGCGACACGCTTGCGGCCAAAGCCGAAGCATTTCAGCCGATTGTAAAAATCGGCCGCACCCACCTGCAAGATGCCACGCCTCTCACCCTGGGGCAGGAATTCTCAGGCTATGTGTCGCAGCTTGATCACGGCCTGGGCCGTCTGAACGATGCCCTGCAAGGCTTATACGAGCTGCCTTTGGGCGGCACCGCTGTCGGCACAGGTTTGAACAGCCACCCCGATTATGCGGTAACCGCCGCCGCCGAACTGGCCGCACTCTCCGGGCTGCCGTTTATCACCGCGCCCAACAAATTCGAAGCGTTGGCCGGCCGCGATGCCTGCGTGTATGCCTCGGGCGCGCTGAAAACGCTGGCGGCAAGTTTGAACAAAATCGCCAACGATATCCGCTGGCTGGCATCCGGCCCGCGCTGCGGCTTGGGCGAAATCAAAATCCCCGAAAACGAGCCCGGCTCCTCGATCATGCCCGGCAAAGTCAATCCAACCCAGTGCGAAGCGATGACGATGGTGTGCTGCCAGGTGTTCGGCAATGATGTAACCATCGGCATGGCGGGCGCATCGGGCAATTTCGAGCTGAACGTGTATATGCCCGTGATTGCCTACAATCTTCTGCAATCGATACGCCTTTTAGGCGATGCCTGCAACAGCTTCAACGAACATTGCGCCGTGGGCATCGAACCTGTGCCGGAGAAAATCGATTATTTCCTGCACCATTCGCTGATGCTGGTAACGGCGTTAAACCGCAAGATTGGCTACGAAAATGCGGCCAAAGTAGCCAAAACCGCTTATCACAACGATAAATCGCTGCGGGAAACCGCCATTGCGCTGGAGCTGTTGAGCGCAGAAGAGTTTGACGGGCTGGTGAAGCCGGAAGACATGGTGGCACCGCGCTGATGGTCGGCAATGGCCGGGCAAAGGCCGCCTGAAACAGAACCTGCCGTTTTCAGACAGCCTTTGCGCTTGATTAAGAACCAACCATCCAACACATTAATGGTAATTAAAGAAAAAAGCAGGCCGGGCAGCGGGCTTCAGATAACGCAAATAATGCAGCCGGGCAGGATAACCGCTTTGATGCTTTAAAACGGGTGGGCTGCAATATAGCGGATTTACTTTATGGCCGCTATCCGACAAGCGGCGGGCATTGCAGACAACATGCAGCCCGGCTCTGTTGCCGCAACCGTTTTCTTCAAACCCAAGCGCAACAACACCGCAACAGAAATAAAGGCGGGTTCATCCCGGCCGTCTGAAGCGTTTCAGACGGCCGGTTTGTATTTGTTGTGGCGCAAAGATGAAACGGTTTGCCAAAATTCAGGCGGTATCGGCATTTTGTAAGGACGGGGCGGAAAATGGGCAAGGCGGGCAGGCCGTCTGAAGGCCTATCCGCGAATCCCTGCATTTCTGCAAGCCGTTTCCCGGGCAGGATTGTCCCAACCCGGCCGATACCGGTTTCTCAAGCTGCCGATGCCCCCGGAGGGGAATAACATTACCCGCAACGCTGCACCTGCCTGAAGATATTGAGCCGTCTGAAACTCTCAGACGGCCTGTTTCAACCGCCTTGCCGGAAATTTTTCAACCGTGCGCTTCAAAGGGTTTCCCCGTTTTTACGGTACGGCAAGCAGCATCAACGGTTCAGGCCGTCTGAAACTCTCAGACGGCCTGTTTCAAACCGCCCTGCCGGAAATTTTTCAACCGCGCGCTTCAAAGGGTTTCCCCGTTTTTACGGTACGGCAAGCAGCATCAACGGTTCAGGCCGTCTGAAAGTTTCAGACGGCCTGGCTGTTGCGCGCTCCTAAAAGATTAGGCTTCTACCGGAATGATGCCGATTTTTTCCTGCCATTGTTTCGGTGCAACGGCATGCACCGATTTGCCCCTTGAATCTACAGCCACGGTAACCGGCATATCTTTGACTTCAAATTCGTAAATCGCTTCCATACCCAATTCGGGGAAGGCCACCACTTTGGCCGCTTTTATGGCTTTGGCCACCAAATAGGCGGAACCGCCCACGGCCATCAGGTAAACGGCTTGGTTGTCGGCAATGGCTTGACAGGCTTCGGCACCGCGCTCCGATTTGCCGATCATGCCCAACAGGCCGGTTTGTTCGAGCATCTGGCGGGTGAATTTGTCCATGCGGGTGGCGGTGGTGGGGCCGGCAGGGCCGACTACTTCATCGCGCACGGGATCAACGGGGCCCACATAGTAAATCAGCTTGTTGGTGAAATCCACCGGCAGTTGCCTGCCTTGGTCGAGCATATCGGTCATGCGTTTGTGGGCGGCATCGCGGCCGGTGTAGATTTTGCCGTTTAAGAGCAATACATCGCCCATTTTCCAGGTGGCCACTTCTTCTTTGGTGAGTTGGTCTACATCTACGCGTTTGCCGTTGTCGGGGCTGTAGGTGATGTCGGGCCAGTCTTCGAGGCTGGGCGGGTCGAGCTTCGCGGGGCCGGTGCCGTCAAGCTCGAATTCGATGTGGCGGGTAGCGGCGCAGTTGGGAATCATGGCCACGGGCTTGGAAGCGGCGTGGGTGGGGTAGTCGAGAATTTTCACGTCCAACACGGTGGTGAGCCCGCCCAAACCCTGCGCGCCCACCCCCAGCGCGTTCACTTTTTCATAAAGCTCCAAACGCAGGGCTTCGGTGGTGGAAAGTTCGGCGCCGGATTGGGCTTTTTCCTGCAACTCTTGGATATCGATATGCCCCATCAGGCTTTCTTTGGCCATCAGGGCGGCTTTTTCGGGCGTGCCGCCGATGCCGATACCCAAAATGCCGGGCGGACACCAGCCGGCGCCCATTTGCGGAATGGTTTTAACCACCCAATCGACAATGCTGTCGGAAGGGTTGAGCATGGCCGTTTTGGTTTTGTTTTCGGAACCGCCGCCTTTGGCTGCGCAGATTACTTCGACTTTACCGCCTTTCACGATTTCCATATGCACCACGGCGGGGGTGTTGTCTTTGGTGTTGGTGCGTTTGCCGGCAGGGTCGGCCAAAACCGAGGCGCGCAGGGTGTTGTCGGGGTGGGTGTAGGCGCGGCGCACGCCCTCGTCAACCATTTCCTGAATGCTCAAATCAGCATCCCACTGCACGTTCATGCCCACTTTTAAAAACACGGTGGCAATGCCGGTATCCTGGCAGATGGGGCGGCGGCCTTCGGCACACATACGACTGTTGACCAGAATCTGCGTCATTGCATCTTTGGCGGCCGGGTTTTCTTCTTTCTGCCACGCTTTATATAAAGCCCGAATGTAATCGACCGGGTGGTAGTAGCTGATGAACTGGAAAGCATCGGCAATGCTTTGGATAAAGTCTTCCTGTTTGACAATCGTCATGGTTGTGTTCCTTAAGATTTGTTTTGTTGAAATTTTTTTCATTCTACCACAAAGGCACCACACATTTTTCAGACGGCTGTTTTCCTGCTGCCGGCCCGGCAGGAAAAGCATACCGCCCGGCAAGGCGGATTGGTGCCGGCCGACACTTGCCCATCAGGAGCGGATGAAGGTTGCAAAACTACACAAAACCGCGCCAACAATCCGAAACAACACAGTTAAAGATGCGGCCGTCTGAAAAAGCATGGCGCATCATAACAGCAAATTAAATTATATTATTTGTTGTAAAACAAAAATTTAATTAAATAAAAGACATTGTTACCCAGGATAGGATTGATTGTAGTCAAACGACAAATCCAAAGATGGGTGAGGCGGTTTTACTTAGAATAAAATTACAAAAAAACCGAATCGGGAACGATAAAGCCCATTGGATATCCCGCTCCTGCCGACAGGCAGCCTGCCGCCCGGGTGCGGCACATCTCTATAATGAAAAATTATTACAGGAACACAAACAATGAGTGAAGAATCTTTGAGCCTGATTATCGATGGGCGCGAAATACAAGCCTCCCCCGAACACTCGATTATTCAGGCCTATGCCCGCTCCGGGCATGTGCTCACGGCCAATGTGGGCTGCATGGGGCAGGGTGTGTGCGGGTCGTGCCGCTGCATGGTGCGCCGGGAAGGCGAGCGCGAAGTTACCACGGCATTGGGCTGCGAAACCAAAGTGGAACAGGGTATGCAGGTGAGTTTTATGGATTACTTCATGCCCGAGCATGTGCATTATTACGATATGGAAGATGTGGGCGACGGCTGGAGCAGGCTGGACGACACCGCGCGCTTTTTCCCGAAGCCGCCCACTGCCGCCATTGCGGCGGCTGCAACCGCGCCTGCCCCAAGGGCTTGAGCGTGGAAGAGGGAGTAGCGCAGGTGGTGGCGGGCGATTTTTCAGCCGCCACCATCACTTTTGACGAATGCGTGATGTGCAATCTCTGCACGCTGGCCTGCCCCGAAAACATCCGCCCCAACCATGTGGGGCTGTTTGCACGCCGTATGAAAGCCGCGCGCACGCTGCGCCCCGTTGACCTGATGCGCCGTCTGCAGCAAATCAACAGCGGTGCCATGAGCGTAGATATCCACGCAGAGGAGGCGCAGCCATGACCCCTACCGCAAACGGCATTGCCTACGAACAAGCCTTGCAAACATTGCGCCATTCCAAACTGGAAATGCGCAGCGGTTTGCCGCCGAAAGACACGCTGCTCAACGGCTACCGCCCCGATGCGCGCACGGTGCTGCCGGTGGGCGCCAACGCAGGCAGCAGCTGCCACCCGCGCGTAGCGGAGCTGCTGCTGAGCCGACCGCTGATTAACGATTTCGACCTGGCCGGTGCCGAACATCTCGACACCGATGTGCTGGTTATCGGCGGCGGCGGTGCCGGTGCGGCGGCGGCACTGGCAGCGGCCGAAGCAGGCGCATCGGTGGCGATTGCCAACAAGCTGCGGCTGGGCGACAGCAACACCGTGATGGCCGAAGGCGGCATTCAGGCGGCCGTGGGCGAAGAAGACAGCCTGCAACAGCATTATGAAGACACCCTCAAAGGCGGCCACCACGCCGGCAACAAACAACTGATTGCACAAATGGTTTCAGACGGCCCCTCGGTTATCCGCTGGCTGATCGGCATCGGCATGAATTTCGATATGGTGAAAGACCGGGGCAACAGCAAACGCCTGCAACGCAAGCGCGCAGGCGGCACCGCCGTGCCGCGCATCTTGTGCTACCGCGATTTCACCGGCCTCGAGCTGATGCGCGTGCTGCGCGAAGCAGTGGAGCTCGAGCGCGGCATCACCCAGCTCAACCGCTGCACCGCCATCGAGCTGCTTTCAGACGAGCACGGCTGTTGCACCGGTGCAGTTTTATATGATTTGGAACGCCGCAAACTGCTGGTCGCACACGCCAAAGCCGTGATTCTGGCCACCGGCGGCAGCGGCCGTCTGCATTTGCAGGGGTTTGCCACCTCCAACCACTACGGCGCCACCGCAGACGGTTTGGTGATGGCCTACCGCATGGGGGTGAAGCTGCGCGATTTGGATTCTTTCCAATACCACCCCACCGGCGTGGCCTATCCCGCCCATCTCGAAGGCGTGTTGGTTTCAGAAGCCGTGCGCTCCGCCGGCACCCATCTGGTAAACGGCCTGGGCGAGCGTTTTGTCGATGAACTGCAACCGCGCGACGTGGTGGCTGCCGCCATTTTGCGCGAAGTGGCCGAAGAGCGCGGCGTGGTGCGCGGCAAACAGGCAGGCGTGTTTTTGGATACGCCGCGCCTGATTGCCAAAGACCCCGAAGTGCTCAAACGGCTGGTGTCGCTCGCACACGTTGCCCGCAAATGCGGCATCGACCCCGCGCAGGAGCCGTTGCTGATACACCCGACCCTGCACTATCAAAACGGCGGCATGGAGATTGACGGCAACGGTGCCACTTCCGTTCCCGGCCTTTATGGTGCAGGCGAAGTAACCGGCGGCATACACGGCCGCAACCGCCTGATGGGCAACGCCCTGCTCGACATCATCAGCTTCGGCAGGCGCGCCGGTGCCGCCGCCGCTGCCGGCATGGTGCATTCGGCACACCCGTTCCAGAAAAAGCGCGGCGGCTTCGCCCACATCTATAACCTTCAGCGCGAACTGACACGCGCCGGCATCCGCAGCCGGGTAAAAGCACCGGTGCTGTATCCCGATTACGGCACATTCGATTTGCGCAAACACGCGGGGCTTCAGGAGACAGAAAATGAGTGAAGCCAACACCGTTTCAGACGGCCTTTCAAAAAGCGGTTCGACTTCAGGAGAGCGGAAAATGAACGCAGCCAACACCTTATTGATGCACCCTTCGCGTTCGGTGGGTGCCGACTTGCAGGCGTGGATTCAAGCGGGAGGCGGAGAAGGGCTGCTGGCGGCTCTGGCAGACACAGGCCGCATTATCGACACCTTGCGCGATGCCAATCTTGCCGGCATGGGCGGCGCCGGTTTTCCTTCCTGGCGCAAATGGGAAGCCGCAGCCGCCGCAGGCAACGGCGGCGACAAATACATTGTGTGCAACGGCACCGAAGACGACCTTCGCGCCCTGCAAAGCCCGTGCCGTCTGCTGCCCGGCAGCGGCCGCTGCGCTCTGATAGACGGCGCGGTAACGGTAACACAAAGCTCGATGCGCACCTTTCCGCAAGAATACGGCCTGGCAGCAGAAACACAATAAAGGCTGTGCGGGCAAGCAACGACAGGCTTTTCAGACGGCCAAGAGCCGCTGCGCCGCAACATCCAAAGCACCCAAAACCAAAGGGACGGACACGTTTCAGACGGCTGCAAACCGCTTGCCCGAAACCACAACGCAGGCCGTCTGAAAGCCGAGCCGAACGGGGCAGCCGCCGTTTGGCCGGCGGGGCGGGCGGCAAATTTTTACGGTTGCGCAGAAATATGACAGAGACGGCCAAACTGCGGCAGGCGCAGCAAGCGGGTAAAAATTAAAACGTCAAGCGGCCGTTTGTTTTCAAAATACTTTCAGACGGTCGAAAGCGGCTGTGTTTGACTTGTTTGAAAAAGCATTTCAGACGGCTCCCGGAGCCGCTGTGCCGCAACATCCAAAGCACCCAAAACCAAAGGGAGCAGCTTTTTCAGACGGCCGAAACCGCTGCATTTGAAACCTTAAAAGCGTGTTTCAGGCGGCCGGAAATTGCGGCCATCTGAAAACCGAACCGAAAGCCGAAAATGCGCCTGCTGTTTGCCGCCCGGCCTACGCACGGCGCAGATAAAGTTTCCATTATATTTTTCGATACCTTGAAAGGAGATGTTGATTATGGGCTTCAAACCGATTCCCACGCTGGTTGCGCTGGCATTGGCTTTGGCTGTGTGGCTGGTGCCCGTACCGGACGGCGTGTCGGTGCAGGCGTGGCACCTGCTGGCACTGTTTGTGGGCATTGTGGCCGCCATTATCGGCAAAGCCATGCCCATCGGGGCGGTGGCGGTGATTGCCATCACGCTGGTTGCGCTCACCGGCATCACCGTGCCGGAAGTGGACCCCGAAACCGGCAAAGCTGTTGCCAAACCCGCTGCACAGGCCGCCAAAGATGCGTTAAGCAGTCTCAACAACCCGCTTATTTGGATGATAGGCGTGGCGATTATGATTTCGCGCGGCCTGCTCAAAACGGGCTTGGGCACCCGCTTCGGCTATATATTTATCGCCATCTGGGGCAAACGCACCCTCGGGGTGGCCTACAGCCTGGTGATTTCCGACCTGTTGCTGGCACCGGTTACACCCAGCAACACGGCACGCGGCGGTGCGATTGTGCACCCGGTGATGCGCGCGATTGCCTCCAGCTTCGATTCCGAGCCTGAAAACGGCACCGAAGGCCGCATCGGCAAATATTTGGCGCTGGTGAATTATCATGCCAATATTATTTCGTGTATGCTGTTCATCACCGCCAACGCACCCAACCCGCTGGTGGTGAAACTGATTGCCGAGGCCACCGGCTCGGAGATTTCGCTCACTTGGGGCACTTGGTTTGCCGCTATGGTGGTGCCGGGGATGGTGGCGATGATTCTGATGCCGCTGATACTGTTTTGGCTCTACACGCCCGAGATCAAACACACCCCCAACGCCACCGAACTGGCCAAACAAAAGCTCAGGGAAATGGGGGCAATGAGCCGCCACGAATGGATTATGCTCGGCATTTTCGGGCTGCTGCTGATATTGTGGGCAGGTATTCCTGCCATGATTTTCGGCAAGGCGGCCGAAGTGGATGCCGCCACCACCACCTTTATCGGCCTGAGCCTGCTGCTGCTCACCGGCGTGCTCACTTGGGATGATGTGCTTAAAGAAAAAAGCGCGTGGGACACCGTGGTTTGGTTTGCCGCGCTGGTGATGATGGCCACTTTTCTCAACAAACTGGGGCTGATCGGCTGGTTTTCAGGCATGTTGGAGAGCGGCATTTCCGGTCTCGGCTTAAACTGGATTGGCGGCTGCGCCCTGCTCACGCTGGCCTATATCTATTCGCACTATATGTTTGCCAGCGGCACCGCCCAACCGCAAAACGGCCAACCCTTTCCATTTGATTTCTACCGCATTCCAACAGATGCAGAACCGGGCAACCATCAGGCCGTCTGAAACGTTCAGACGGCTTCACCCGTTAATACTGCCGCCTGCCGCCGCGCAAAAGCGGGGAAGCCGCCCGGAGAGTGTGTTGGAAAAATAGAGTCTGTCTGAAAAATATGCTTAAAAATAATATGCTTGAAAAAACTTTTGGCGAATCTGTTAAAAAAGCCGTCTGAAAATTTCAGACGGCCTGATTCGGTTGAGGCATTAGGCTTTGCGCCGCAAACTCAGCGTGCGCCGCCGAATGCGCCGTTAGCGTTATCGGCAGTGTTACGGAACGTGCCGGTAACATAGGCGGCGTTATTGCCGTAGAAAGCACCTTTGGTTTCCACGCCGTTTTGGGTGCCGCTGAAAGTATTGCCGCTGATGCTGCCGCCGAATTTCAGTGATGCAGGGGCGGTGAAGGCTTCGTGTTTCTCAATGCCTGAAAGGGTAACATCGATTTTTTTCGCGGCAAAATCCACCAGGGCTTTGGAAGTTGCGGTGGTGTATTTGCCGTTCATGCCGTACACGGCTCTGCCGTCATAGGTGGCGGTGCCGCTTTGCGGCATATTGGCGGTGAGCTCGGTGCCTTGGGCGAACACTACGGTTTGGCCGTTAATTGTGCGGTTGCCGAAACGGGTGAGCGCGGAGCCGCCGGTGATTTCGCCGTTGTAGTTAAATATGCCGGCAGGGCCTATGGTGATGCTGCTGTTGGGGAACGCCGGGAAGAGGTCGATGGTTTGGCCGTTTACAACCAATTTTTTCAAATCGTTGGTGGTGGCACCCGAGATATACTGCACGCCGCCCACGGTGTTTTGGCCGACTCCCGGAGAGCCGGCACCGGGGTTGGCGGCGGAAGGCGGGGTGGGCGTGCTGCCGGTGTCGGGGCTGCCGCCGCCTCCGCCGCCGCAAGCGGCTAAAGCCAAAGCAGAGAAAACGGCCAAGGCAGGCAGGTTAATGTATTTTTTGCTCATCATTCCAGTCTCCTAAAAAAGTTTACAGGAAAGCCTCAAAGCAGCCGCCTTTTGGCTCAACCATAATGTTATCTTACTCTTTTGTAATGCATAAATCAATATTGCATATGTTTTTTAATTATCGGTATACGCCGGGCGCAGGCATCATGCGGGTTCGGCCGCTTTGCCGAGGGGCTGTATTGCCGGCGGCTGCCGCAAACCGGCTTCATTTCCGGCACAAGGCGGCAAACTGCGGGCAAAGCAGGCTGCACAAAACCGGCTCCGCCGCCGCCAAAAAAAGCAGATCCGCCATATTGCCCCTGCGGGCTGTGCCGCCCGGCAAAAAGGCCGTCTGAACAGATTTTCAGACGGCCAGAGGCCTTTTCAAAATTCATTCAGGCCGTCTGAAATATCCAACCATCGCCATTCCCGCACAGCGGGCTTGCGAAACCAATGGCGGGGCTGAAGCATTGCAGACGGCATTAAGATTTTTTTGCAAAGGTATCGGCCTTTGCAAACGGTTTCAAAATTTTAAACCGGGGCGTGCTTCAAACGCTCACGCCGGCCGCACGGGCAACAGCCAAGCCTTCTTCCACCGGCATATACACGGGATTTTCAGGCAGGCGGCGGCGCACAATATCGCCCCGGCGGAACATCACGAGCTCGTTTACGGCCAACTGCTGCCAGATTTCGTTGCCGGTGAGCGGCAGGGTGGCAATCACGGCCACTTTGTCGTTGGGAGTGGTAACGGCGGCAAAATCAACCTTCACATCATCGTCAATCAGGTGTGCCTCGCCAAACGGGGCTTTGCGCACGATATAGTGCAAAAGCGTGCTGGCGTGGGCAAACAGATATTCGCCGTCAGACATCACAAAATTAAACAGCCCGTGTGTGCGGATGGCGGCGGTTAAATCCGCCACCGCGTCAAACAGGGCATGTTCATCAGGCCGCTCGCAAAAGCGGCGGCGCAATTGTTCTAAAATATGGCAGAACGCGCGCTCCGAATCGGTGCTGCCCACCGCGCGGTAAAAACCGCCCTGTTCGGGAGCAAAGTTTTTCAGATGGCCGTTGTGGGCAAACAGCCAGTATCCGCCCCACATTTCGCGCATAAACGGGTGGGTGTTGGCCAGCGAAGTCTGCCCCTGCGTGGCTTTGCGGATATGGGCAACCACGTTTTCCGATTTGATTTGATAGGCCTTCACCAAATCGGCCACCGGCGAATCGGCGCTGGGTTTGTCGTCATGAAACAGGCGCACGCCCCGGCCTTCGAAAAAGCCGATGCCGAAACCGTCGGCGTGGTGGTCGGTGAGCCCGCCGCGCCGGCGGAAGCCTTCGAATGAAAACACGATGTCGGTAGGGGTGTTGCAGTTCATGCCGAGCAGTTGGCACATAATGTTTGCCTTATTGTTTTATAAAACATTACCGCCCCGCCGGGCGGCCGAAACGGTATTGTGGGGCAAAACGGCTTTTTTTAAAAGTGCCGCAGAATCCCCCTCTGCGCGGGCAAAACGGCCGGGCACAACAATTTGGCAAGGATACGGGAGACGGCCGGCGCAATATGGTTTGGCAAAACAACTGAGATTGCGGGCAAGGCAGCGGCGAAGCGGCATTGCCCAGCCGAAAGGCCGTCTGAAACTTTTTTCAGACGGCCTCAATTTCATTCCACGCCGCGCGCAATCCGCCGCATTGCCACCAACCAAAACACCGCATAGCGGCAAAGTGGCGGGGCTTGGTGCAATATGGTTTGACCAAGCAACCGGGGTTGCGGGCAAGGCAGCAGCAAGGCGGCATTAACCAGCCGAAAGGCCGTCTGAAACTTTTTTCAGACGGCCTGTGTTTCAAACGGCCTGTGGTGCCGGCAATCCTGCCCGGGGCGGCGGTTTCAACCGGCCAGGCCGCCGATATACCGCACCAGCGTGATGGCGCTCAACACCGCCATCAGCACCACCACCACGATGCCGGCGGCGGTCATCCATTTCGGGTGGCGGTAGGTGCCGACAATATCGGCGCGGTAGGCGGCCAACAGAATCAGGCCGAGCGAAATCGGCAGAATCAGGCCGTTGAGCGTGCCCACCAACACCAAAACCTGTGCGGGGCGGCCCACCGTGGCCAACACCAGCGTGGAAATCAAAATAAAGCCGATAATCCATCTGTTTTTGTTTTTCTCGATAGACGGACTCAAGCCGGCGATAAACGACACCGAAGTGTAGGCCGCGCCGATTACCGATGTAATCGAAGCCGCCCAAATCACCACACCGAAAATCAACAGCCCGGCGTGGCCGGCCGCATACTGAAAAGGCGTTGCCGCCGGGTTTTGCGGGTCGAGAGCCACACCTTGCGACACCACGCCCAACACGGCCAAAAACAGCACCATCCGCATCACCGAGGCAATCAGAATGGCCGACACCGAGCTTTTGTTTACTTCGGGCAGCGCATCCCTGCCCTTCACGCCGGCATCGAGCAGGCGGTGTGCGCCGGCAAAGGTGATGTAGCCGCCCACCGTGCCGCCCACCAGCGTAACGATGGCCACGGCATCGAGTTTTTCGGGCACAAACGTGCGCAGCGCGGCCTCGCCCAGCGGCGGCGAAGCGCGCCAGGCCACATAGAGCGTGAGCGCAATCATGATAAAGCCCATTATCTGCGCAAACTTATCCATCGCCCTGCCCGCTTCGCGGAACAGAAAAATGCCCACGGCGATGCCGCCGCTGACCATCGCGCCCGTTTCGGGCGAAAGCCCGGTGAGAATATTGATGCCCAGCCCCGCACCGCCGATATTGCCGATATTGAATGCCAGCCCGCCCATCACAATCAGCAGGGCGAGAAAATAACCCGCACCGGGAAACACGCGGTTGGCAATATCCTGCGCATATTGTTCCGACACGGCGATGATGCGCCAGATATTCAACTGCGCGCCGATGTCGAGCAGGATGGAAACCAGAATCACAAAGCCGAAGCTGGCCAGCAGGCTTTGCGTGAATGTGGCGGTTTGGGTGAGAAAACCCGGGCCGATGGCCGAAGTGGCCATTAAGAAAGCCGCGCCGATCAGCGCATTGCGGCGGTTAGAATTTGAGGGCATGATATTTCTCCTTGATTGTATTGCGGTTTGTTGCAACCATGTTTTCACGGTATGAATAAAACACAACCGTCTTATTTTGATATTTCGATGGGATAATGGTGTTTGAATCTCAACCTATGTTTATGATATTGACAGTATATAGGCCGTCTGAACCGGTATTGCCATTCCTACAGGCACTCTTTAAACCCAAAGTCGGGGGAAAGCCTGATAATTATTGAAAGTGCAAATAAAAAATATCAGGCTCCCCGGTAACTTTGCCGGCCAGCAGAATGAAAAGTACACAACACTCCGGCCTCTCGTGATTCCTATCTAAAACAAATGGTTTGCTTAACCAACTAAGTTCTTTGCAGCATCTGGACAAGCGGATAGCCGAAAGCGCCCGCAGACAATATTACAGCACCAGCGCTGCCTGCTGCTTTTTTATGTATTCTGTCTTAATGAATCCCGAAACCATAAAAGCCTCCAATCAAGCCTTTCAGACGGCCTTGACCGCAATGCCTTCCGCACACAAAGCCGCGCGGATTTTATCGGCAAACTCAAGGGCGTGCGCGCCGTCGCCGTGCAGGCAGATGCTGTCGGCCTGCACCGCTGCGCGGCTGCCGTCTGCCGTGGTTACGCTGCCTTCGCGCACCATCTGCAACACCTGCGCAATGGCTTCTTCATCGCTTTCTATTTGGGCATCGGGGCGGCTGCGCGGCACCAGCCTGCCGTCCGGCAGGTAGCGGCGGTCGGCGAACACTTCCGAAATCACGCCCAAACCCGCCGCCCTGCCCGCCTCCAGCAGCAGGCTGCCGGAAAGCGCCATCAGTTTCAAACCGGGGTTGAAACGGCGCACGGTGTCGGCCACAGCCTCCGCCAATGCGGCATCGGCAGCGGCTTGGTTGTATAGCGCGCCGTGCGGCTTCACATAGGCCGTCTGAACGCCTGCCGCATCACACAATGCCTGCAGTGCGCCGAGCTGGTATTGCAGGCAGGCGCGCAGCTCGGCGGCAGGCAGCGTCATCGCGGTGCGGCCGAAATTTTCGCGGTCGGGGTAGCCGGGATGCGCCCCCACGCGCACACCGTATTGCTTTGCCCAGGCAAGCGCGCGCTGCATGTCTGCGGCACTGCCCGCGTGCAGGGCGCAGGCGATGTTTGCCGATGACACCCGCTGCATCAATGCGCCGTCATTGCCGCAGCCTTCGGCCAAATCGGCGTTCAAATCAACATACATTTTCGGCTATCCTTTTAATCTGGTTTAAATAAGCCTGATTGCGGCGTTGCAGTTGCGCGGCTTCATGCGGTGCAATCATTCTGAAGAAGATTTTGCTGCCAAAGCGGATTTGTGCCAGCCGCCCCAAATCGGCCGCTGCCACACAGGCAATTTTCGGATAGCCGCCGGTGGTTTGCGCATCGGCCATCAGAATAATCGGCTTGCCGCCCGGCGGCACCTGCACCGTGCCGAACTGTACGGCGTGCGACAGCATTTCGAGCGGCTCTGCCAATTCGAGCGTTTCGCCTTCGAAGCGGTAGCCCATGCGGTTGCTGCCGCTTTGCAGCGTCCACGCGTTCTGCCACAGCACAGAATGCGAGCGGCGGGTGAATGCGCCGTATTCCGATGAAGGCAGCGCGTGGATGCGGTGTGAAGGCGTGGGCGGCGCAATCCCCACACAGCGGGCTTGCGCACCGCTGCGCCGCAGCAGCGGCACTTCATCTCCTTTGCGCAGACACCGCCCCTCAAAGCCGCCGAAACCCGCCCTCAAATCGGTGCTGCGCGAACCGAGCACCTGCGGCACATTGAAACCGCCCTGCACACACAAATAGCCATACATGCCCTGCACGGCGCGTATCAGTTTCAGCGTCTGCCCTTTGTGCGCGGTATAACGCCAATAAGAATAAACCGGCTCTCCCCCGAGCTGCGCCTCGTAAACCGCACCGGTGATGCAGAAAGGCGTATCGCGGTCAAACGAAACACTCATGCCGCCCAAAGCAATTTCCACCGCCGCCGCCCCTTCGGGATTGCCCAGCAGCAGATTGCCCGCGCGCAGCGACAGCGTATCGATTGCGCCCGCATGGCCGATGCCGTAGCGGCGCAAACCGTAACGCCCCAAATCCTGGATGTGGGCCATTGCCTGAGCCTCAGCCACATACATCATAGCAAAATCCTTTCTGCCACAAACTCAACCGTATCACCCGCTGCCAGCAGGGTGGGCGGGTCGGCATCCAGCCTGAACAGCGGAGCATCGGTGCGGCCGATAACCTGCCAGCCGCCGGGCGAAGCAAACGGATACACGCCCGTTTGGCTGCCGCCTATGCCCACCGACCCGGCCGGTACTTTGATACGCGGCACGGCGCGGCGCGGCGTGTGCAGGGTTTCCGGCAGCCCGCCCAAATAGGGAAACCCCGGCTGGAAACCCATCATAAACACCGTATAAACAGGCTCGGTGTGGCGGCGCACAATCTCTTCGGGGGAAGTTTGGTGGAAAGCCGCCACCTCGGCCAAATCTTCGCCGAACTCGCCGCCGTAAACCACGGGGATACGCACATGCCGGCCTTGTTTGCCCCTGCCCGCGCCGGTTTGCGCCCACAATGTGCAAAGGCCGTCTGAAAACGCCTGCAAATCGGTATCCGGGCGCACAAACACCGTTAAATTGTTCATACCCGTTACCGCCTCTTCTGTTTCAGGCAGAGCCTGCACCGCATCGGCAAACGCCCACAACCGCTGCTGTTTCGGCAACTCCGCAGGCGGCGTCAACACACAGGCCAGCGCAGATTCGCTGATTGGAACAATCTCGATTGCAGACATAACCATCACCGTATTCTGTTTTGTAGTTTCATGTAGTAATTTTATATTAACCTTTTCAATAGGTTTGTCAAGGCCGTCTGAAAAAACGTTTCACTCCCCTTAAAATAACTAAAAAAATGATGTGTTTTAAACCGCTTTCCTTTAAAATAGCGCAATTGCATAACAACGGCAGGGCCGGTTCAAACCGATGCAGGGCGGCTTGCAAAACCGCTCTTTGAATCTCCTGCCAAACAATATAAAAAAGGGAAAATATGCGTTACCACGGCACCATCATGCGCTGGGACTACGAACTCGGCTTCGGCTTTATCAAAGAAGAACAAACCAAAGCGGAAATCTTCGCCCATATCGGCGAATTTGAAACCGAAAATCCGCCGCCGAGAGACGGCGAAACCGTATCGTTTGAAATCGTCAGCAACCAGCACGGCACCGAAGAAGCCAAAAACATCGAATACCTCAACCGCCGCCGCAAGCCTGCCGCCGCTGCGGCCAAACCAGACGAAAGCTCCCCAAAAAACCTGAACCGCTGGCTCGCCGGCATGGCCGCCGCGTTGGTCGGCATCCCCCTGCTCGGTGCCGCCGGCTATTACGGCTTGGATTATTGGCAGACCTACCGCGCCGGCCAAACCAACAACGCCGTTGTGGTAGACGAAGTTGCCGAAAAAATGCTGGCCGAACGCCGAGCCTGGAAAGAAGCGGTGGAGGCAACCGAAAAACGCCGCAGCCCGAAAGCGGCGGCACAGGCCGCCGTAACAACCGCCTTCACCTGCGACGGCAGGGAACACTGCTCGCAAATGAAGTCTTACGAAGAAGCCGAATTCTTTTTGAACCACTGCCCCAATGTCAAAATGGACGGCGATAAAGACGGCATTCCCTGCGAAGAACAATTTGCTGCCGAAATCAGCCGCGAATCGGCCAAACGCGCCGGCGAAGCCGATAAAGGCTTGAAATGGTTTGACGATCATATCGGGGATCAAAACCGGCGCAAACCGTAACCACCGCCCGCCCGGTGCAGCGGCACCCCGAAAATCTGCACAGGCCGTCTGAAAGCCGTCTGCCCGCTTTCAGACGGCCTGAAGCATTGATAAGCCGTTGCCGACATCTTAAAACACCCGCTCCCGCCCAAGCCTTTATCCGATATTTTTTGCTTTTCAAAACCCGATAAAAAAGCATGCCAAAAGCGGCAGTGTCCGATTCAAGTTTCGGATAAGGAACACTTTTCCTACCGCAAACCCACTCATTTCCGATATACAACGGCCGGTCGGAAACACCGTCAGTCAAACCGGTTCTGCTGCCTTGCAGCGGCTAGCCAAACCGTTCTCTCCGAGCTCAAGCGCCGCATCATGAAGAAAACCTGCTGCCGCCCTTTCAGACGGCCTTGAAGCCTGTGCCAAACCCAAAGAAACACCACCAAACGTTTTTTCGCCCGCCATTCCGGCGGTAGAAGTTCATATCTAAAAAAAGAAGAAAACATTTGATTTCAGCAATTTGAAAAATTCAAGCCAGATTTTCGCCTGCACGGAAGCGCAATGGGCTTACGAAACTGATAACCGTATTCCGGCCTTTCAGACGGCCTATTGAGATATTTTTACAAAAGTCTCCCGCAGTGCCGTTACCGGCCGGGGGTACAGACCGTGTGGGAGTATTGCAGAGCCGGAGATTTTCAGACGGCTCCAACTTACGATTATATTTTTGATGATAACGGCAAGGTATAGCAGAGTCGTAAATTTTCAAACGGAGCCAACCGCCTGCGCAAAACTGCCGCCCTTCCGTGCCGCCGCCCGCCCGAAAAAAGCCGCACTCCTGTGGGAAAAGCTACAATCCCGCGCTGATTTCTTTTAAAATAACGCCCGAACCCGCAGGCCGTTTCAGACGGCCTTCACCTATTTAATCTATCTGGTTTAATCTATTTGGGCATAATTTAAATGAACCTACACCAAACCGTTTCCCGGCAAGCCGAACAAGCCTTTGCCGCTGCCGGTATTGCCGGCGCCCCGGTGATTTTGCAGCCCACCAAAAACACCGATTTCGGCGATTTCCAAATCAACGGCGTGATGGGCGCGGCCAAGCAGGCCGGGCAGAACCCGCGCGAATTGGCGCAGAAAGTGGCCGCCGCGCTCGCAGGCAGCCCCATAATCGACAGTGCCGAAGTGGCCGGCCCCGGCTTTATCAATCTGCGCCTGAGTGCGGACTTTCTGGCCAAAAACCTTCAGACGGCCTTAAACAGCACGCGTTGCGGCGTGGCCGAAGCAGCAAACAGGCAAACCGTGGTCATCGACTATTCATCACCCAATCTCGCCAAAGAAATGCATGTCGGCCATTTGCGCTCCAGCATCATCGGCGACAGCATCGCCCGCATTCTCGGCTTTTTGGGGCACAGCGTTATCCGCCAAAACCATGTCGGCGACTGGGGCACCCAGTTCGGCATGCTGGTGGCCTATATGGTCGAACGGCAGCAACACAACAGCGGATTCCAACTTTCTGATTTGGAACAATTTTACCGCAACGCCAAAGTGCGCTTCGATGAAGACGCCGCCTTTGCCGACACCGCCCGCGAATATGTGGTGAAGCTGCAAAGCGGCGATGAAGCCGTGCTGGCTTTATGGAAGCAGTTTGTCGAGATTTCCCTGCGCCACGCGCAAAATGTGTACGACACACTGGGCTTGCTGCTCACCCCCGCAGATGTGGCGGGCGAATCGATTTATAACGGTGATTTATACAATATCATCAACGAATTGGGCGAAAAAGGCCTGGCGGTGGACGATAACGGAGCCAAAGTGGTGTTTCTCAACGAATTCAACAATCAAGACGGCAATCCCACCGCCTTTATCGTGCAGAAACAAGGCGGCGGCTTTCTCTATGCCACCACCGATTTGGCCTGTGTGCGCTACCGTGTCGGCCGTCTGAAAGCCGACCGCCTGATCTATGTGGTCGATACCCGCCAAAAACTGCATTTCGAGCAGCTCTTTGTTACCGCCCGCAAAGCCGGCTGGCTGCCCGAAAACGTGCAGGCCGACTTTATCGGCTTCGGCACCATGATGGGCAAAGACGGCAAACCGTTCAAAACCCGCTCGGGCGACACGGTAAAACTGGCCGAACTGCTCAGCGAAGCGGTGGAACGCGCCACCGCCCTGGTTCGGCAGAAAAACAGCAGCCTGGGCGCGCAGGAAGCAGCGGAAATCGGCCGCACTGTCGGCATCGGCGCAGTGAAATACGCCGATTTGAGCAAAAACCGCACCAGCGATTATATGTTTGACTGGGATTTGATGCTCAACTTCGAAGGCAACACCGCGCCCTACCTGCAATATGCCTACACCCGCGTACAAAGCGTGTTCCGCAGAGCCGGAGAATGGGATAAAACCGCCGCTTTAACCTTAAACCAACCGCTCGAAAAACAATTGGCGGTGGAGCTGCTGAAATTTGAAGACGTGCTGCAAAATGCCGCCGACACATCCTACCCGCATTATCTGGCTGCTTATCTCTATCAAGTGTCCGCACTGTTTTCCCGTTTTTACGAAGCCTGCCCGATTCTGAAAGCCGAGGGCCAAACCCGCAACACCCGCCTGCAGCTGGCGGCATTAACCGGCGAAACGTTGAAACAGGGTTTGCAACTGTTGGGTATCGAAACTTTGGAAGTGATGTAGGCCAAGCCCTAAAAATACAACAACCACAATCACAACCGGCGTGATTCTGAAATTTATACAACATATTTATACGGAAAGCGTATAATATTAATATGTTAAACATAAACCGTAAGAATGATGCCGGTTTTCTTTTTTTCTTTTATTTCAAAGCATTGATTTAATCAAAAGGACATTACGATGAAAACGACACTCCATCGGAAATACCTACCGGCCTTATTGGCCGCGCTGGCATTGTCTGCCTGCGGCAGCGGCGGTTCCAAGCCGACCGCCATGCCCCAGCCCAATCCCAAAACAGCGCAACCCGCACCGCCCGTAGCGAAGCAGCCCGAAGAACCACCCGTGGCAAAACAACCCGAACCGCCCGTGGCTGCGCCCGAACAGCCCAACCCGCAACCGCCGGCACAGCAAGAGCATATGCCCGAAACCGATGCCGAAGTATTCAAGCACCTGCAACTGCGCACGCAAAACGGCATCGAAGGCGAAGATTTAATGAAACTGGTATTGAACGACCGCGATAAAAAAATCGAATTGACCCTGCTCAACCATGAAAACCAATTCATCAAACATGAAGCC
Organism: Neisseria sp. 19428wB4_WF04; assembly: GCF_015235335.1. Taxonomy (NCBI): domain Bacteria; kingdom Pseudomonadati; phylum Pseudomonadota; class Betaproteobacteria; order Neisseriales; family Neisseriaceae; genus Neisseria; species Neisseria sp. 19428wB4_WF04. Next base: position 24,582 of record NZ_JADGLG010000005.1, on the reverse strand, counting down.
AGAACCCTGCGCGACAGCGCGGGCGGCTTAATCGGCTATTACGGCTATGCCCTGGTGAACAAGCCGCTGAAAAACGACTTCGGCGAGTATGACGGCTCGCAGCAGCTTTATTTCGGCCTGCTGGATGCCGATGAAAGCAAACGCCAACGCCCCGAAGGCTTGGAAGAAATCAGCTATCGGGGCAATATGCTTTACCGCTACCGCGCCGCCCCTGCCGAAATTCTGGAAGCAGACGTTTCCGCGCGCTATTACGGCAAAGAAAAAACCATGTCTCTCAACATTCACGACCGCAACGGCGGCTTATGGACGCTGCACCGAGAGCGTGCGGCCAACAGCAGCAACCGAGTGGCGGTAGACGAACGGGGCGCTGTTGCCGGCCATCTGTTTTTCAGCGGCTCGGACGGCGGCAGGCGGGAATTCAACGGCACATTCAACGGCGGTCTCTACGGCCGCAACGGCAGCGTGCTCACCGGCCACGCATCACACGAAGGCCGAAACGCATGGGAAGGCGTGGTGGGTGCAAAAGCCGCCCAATAAGCGGGGGCTTGAGTCGAAAACCACCGCTCCGCCGGCAAAGGCCGTCTGAAAAGCATGTAAACATGCACCCCGTTTCTTGGGTGCAATATAAGGCCGTCTGAACAGATTTTCAGACGGCCTTTTTTGGGAAAATACCCGCCGTAACGGCATCAAGCCGTTTCCCAAATCTTTCAGACGGCCTCAGATGCAGAAAACCCCGCATCGTTTACACTTTTCCGTTTTCTGCCCGAAGGCCCGTTTTGGCGTTTCGAAAGGCCACAAATGCCCGAAAACGCAGCAAAGCCGCGTAATGCTTAAAAAGCCGAAAATCACGAACCGCCCCGGGCCGTTTGAAAACACAGGCCGTTTGGTATAAAAAATGTAAACCACCCGGCTTTTGCAATACTTCAGGCCGTCTGAAAAATCTGCATCGGGCAGATTGTTCAGACGGCCTGCGGCTTTCGCAATATTCAAAAAAACATCACAAAAAATTTATCTGCCGCCAGAAGCTTCCCAAGTCCGCCGCACCTTCGCCGCCGGCGGAATGGCAAAGCAAATAACGTTATCCGTTTTCAGACGGCATTCAGAGATTTTTGCAAAAACCTCAGCGGGGTTTGGGTACTAAACAGCCGACCCGGCACACGGGGTAACCGTGTGCCGTACGGCGGCCTTTCTGTCATGCCCGTGCTGCCGCGCTGCAAACCTTATCCGCATCAAAAAACTTCAGGCCGTCTGAAAGATTTGCATCGGCAGGCTTTTTCAGACGGCTCAGACCCTTTCAACATTCAAAACACGGCGAAAAATTTATCCGCCCCGCCGCCTGCCCGCAACCCCCAATCCCCTGCCCTGCTTGATTGAACACACCGGGCTGCCCCGGCGCCGCTCACACCCCCAAATACCCTTCCCTGCTCGAGAGCCAGCGGTTTAAATGTGCTTCAACGATGTCCGGCCGCTCTTCAATCAGCAGGGCGGCGGTTTCGCGGGCTTGCTCTAAAAGCTGCAAATCTTCTTCAAGATTGGCAAAGCGCAGCATGGGCACACCGCTTTGGCGGGCGCCGAGAAATTCTCCGGGGCCGCGTATGGTTAAATCTTGGCGGGCGATTTCAAAGCCGTCTGTGTGCTCGTAAATCACTTTCAGGCGCGCTTTGGCCAAGTCGCTCAATGGTTCGGCAAACAGCAGCACGCAGGAGCTGGCGGCGGCGCCGCGCCCCACCCTGCCGCGCAGTTGGTGCAGTTGCGCCAGGCCCATGCGCTCGGCGTGCTCAATCACCATCAGGCTGGCGTTGGGCACGTCCACGCCCACTTCAATCACGGTGGTGGCCACCAACACATTCAGACGGCCTGAGATAAATTCAGCCATCACGGCGGCTTTTTCGGCAGGTTTCATGCGCCCGTGCACCAGGCCGATGTTCAGTTCGGGCAAGGCCGTCTGAAGTGTTTGCAGGGTTTCGGTGGCGGTTTGCAGTTGCAGGGTTTCGCTTTCTTCAATCAGCGGGCAAACCCAATAGGCCTGCTGTCCTTTTTTGCATGCGCCCAACACCAGCCCTTCCACTTCGGCGCGGCGCGCGCTGTTCACCAGGCGGGTTTTAATCGGGGTGCGGTTGGGCGGCAGCTCGTCAATCACCGAAACATCAAGGTCGGCGAAAAAGCTCATGGCCAGCGTGCGCGGAATGGGGGTGGCCGACATCATCAGTTGGTGCACATCCTGCCCTTTGTTTTTTAAGGCCAAACGCTGCGCCACGCCGAAACGGTGCTGCTCATCGACAATCACCAAACCGAGATTTTGAAATTCAACATCGTCTTGAAACAGGGCGTGTGTGCCGACTGCGATTTGGGTGAGGCCGTCTGAAATGGCGGCTTTATTGGCTTCTTTGGCCTTTTTGCGCTGGCTGCCGGAGAGCCATGCCACGCTCAAACCCAGCGGCTCGAACCATTGTTTGAACTTGGCGTAATGCTGTTCGGCCAGAATTTCAGTGGGCGCCATCACCGCCACCTGGCATCCTGCCTCAACGGCGGTGAGTGCCGACAGCGCGGCCACGATGGTTTTGCCGCTGCCCACATCGCCTTGCAGCAGGCGGTGCATGGGGTGGGGCTGCTGCATATCGGTGCGGATTTCGGCCAATACGCGCTGCTGGGCGGCGGTAAGCGCAAACGGCAGCGCGGCGAGCAGTTTGTGCGACCATTCGCCCGTGCCGCGCAAAGGCCCGGCCTGCCCGCTGATGCGTTTCTGCCGCGCCAGCCGCATCGAAAGCTGCTGCGCAAGCAACTCGTCAAACTTCAACCGCTGCCAGGCGGGCAGGGTGCCGTCTGAAAGCTGCCGAACGGTGAAACTCGGCGGCGGCGCGTGCAGCAGGCGCAGGCTTTCGGCCAAATGCGGCAGTTTCAGACGGCCTAATAATTCGTTTGGCAGGGTATCGTGAAGGGGAATGCTGTCTAAGGCCGCCTGAACGATGCGGCGCAGCGTGGGCTGGTTAAGGCCGTTAACGGTGGGATACACGGGCGTGAGGCTTTCGGCCAGGCTGCTGCTTTCGGCATCGCGTATTTTCGGGTGTATCATCTCATCGCCGTAAAACCCGTGTTTGATTTCGCCCACCGCGCGGATGCGTTTGCCTGCCGCGAGCTGCTTTTGATGGCCGGGGTAAAAATGGATAAAGCGCAGATGCAGCACGCTGCCCGAACCATCGCGTATCTGCACAACCAACTGTTTGCGCGGTTTAAACTGCACTTCTTGATGAACCACCTCTCCTTCAACTTGACACGGCGTGCCAAGCGGCGCATCGGCAATCGGCATGATGTGTGTTTCGTCTTCATAGCGCAGCGGCAGGTGCAGCACCATGTCCCACGGCGTGCAAAGATTGAGCTTGGCGAGCCTCTTGGCGGCGGCATCGTTGATTTTGAGCAGCTTTTGGTGTTCGGGGTTCATATACGGTGAATCCAATGAATTGAAAGCGGCAGGCGCGGCCATTTTAAATGATTTTTCATTGCCAACGGTATCCGCAGGGTATAGAAAAGGCCGTCTGAAAATAGGCTTTCAGACGGCCTTTTGCCCGCCATGCGTGCATCACAATAAAAACATCGTTGCCAGCCCCAGAAAAATCAGAAAGCCGCCCGAGTCGGTTACCGCAGTAATCAGCACCGAACTGCCCAGCGCGGGGTCGCGGCCGGCTTTCTCCATCGCCACCGGAATCAGCACCCCCACCGTAGCCGCAAGCAGCAGATTGAGCGTCATCGCGGCCACCATCACGAAGCCTATGCCTGCGCTGCTGTAGAGCAGCCATGCAACCACGCCCATCACCGTGCCCCAAATCAGGCCGTTTACCAGCGCCACGCCCACTTCTTTTTTCAGCAGCCGCCGCGCCTGCACGCCGGAAATCTGCCCCACCGCCATTGCGCGCACAATCATGGTGATGGTTTGGTTGCCCGAGTTGCCGCCTATACCCGCCACAATCGGCATCAGCGCGGCCAGTGCCACGATTTTTTCGATGCTGCCCTCAAACGCGCCGATAACGCGGCTGGCAACAAAGGCCGTGCACAGATTCACGGCCAGCCACACCCAGCGGTTTTTCACCGAATCCCAAATCGGCGCAAACAGGTCTTCCTCTTCCTGCAAACCGGCCATGTTCAACATATCGGCTTCGCTCTCTTCGCGGATAACGTCTACCATCTCATCGATGGTGATGCGGCCGATCAGCTTTTGGTTTCCGTCCACTACCGGGGCGGTTACCAAATCGTAACGCTCGAACGCCTGCGCGGCTTCTTCAACATCGTCTTCGGGGCTGAAGCGCACCACATCGGTGGCCATCACGTTTTCCACCTGCTCTTCGGGGTCGGCCACCAAGAGCTTGCGTATCGGCAGCACGCCCTGCAGCACATCGTTTTCATCTACCACGAAAATTTTATCGGTGTGGTCGGGCAGCCTCTCAAAACGGCGCAGGTAGCGCAACACCACTTCGCAGGCCACATCGGCACGGATACTCACCAGCTCGAAGTCCATAACCGCGCCAACCCGGCCGTCTGCATACGACATCGCCGCCTGCACCTGCGCGCGCTCTTGGGCATCGCGGGTTTGCAGTGCTTCATACACCACCTGGTGCGGCAGGCCGTCTGCCAGCTCGGCCAACTCGTCTGCGTCCAAATCGTCAACGGCGGCGAGCAGCTCTTCTTTGTCCATCGACTCGATCAGCGTTTCGCGCACCGCATCGGAAACTTCCAGCAGCACTTCGCCGTCTTCTTCGGGCGAGGCCAGGTGCCACACCATCGAGCGTTCTTTGGGCGGCAGCGATTCGAGCACCGCCGCCACATCGGCAGGGTGCAGCTCGTGCAGCACGGCAATCAACTCGACCAACCAGGCGTTTAAGGTTTCGTCTTCAACCGGCAGATTGTTTTCAATCTGCTCGGCAACGGGCAGCAGCACTTCGGCAAGCGCGTGCACGCGTTCGATGTCGAGCGGCACCCGTGCGGCTTTGTCTGTTTCGGCAGTTTCGGGGGAATTTGCTTCGATGCTCATAAATACTCCGCCCGCCTGAAGCGCGGGGGCAGTATTCGGGCGGGATGGTTAAACGGTGGGTTTGTGTGTTGCGGGTGATGGATGGGGAAGTTCCATGATGCGTGCCTGAAGCATGCAGGCAGGTGGTTGGAAACGGCGCGTATTCTACACCTTTTCAGACGGCCTTACCAAGATTTACAGAAACGGCAGTAAAATAAACCGATTTTCCCCGGCAGTTTTAACAGCACCGCCCAAGATAGGAAACATCATAGACAAACCAAAATGGTTGAAAGAATTTAACCGCCCGAAAGCAAAAAAACCTCTGCGCCGCCCGTAACAAATCCGCAAAAGCAACCAGGAGCAGCAACCATGAAGCCCAAACTGATTATTTTCGACTGGGACGGCACGCTGGCCGACACCACCGGCCCGATTATCGACACCTTCCGTCAAACCTTCGCCGAGTGCGGCCTGCCCGCCCCCGAGGCTGCCGACATCAAAAAACTCATCGGCTACAGCCTCGTTACCATTATCCGCCACCTTGCGCCCGATGCCGATATCCACACCAAAGAGCAGTTGGCCGAAACCTACGCCCACCATTATCTCAACCCCAACAACCATAATATGAAACTGTTTGCCGGCGCCGTTCCCTGCCTGCAAACCCTCAAGCAGCAGGGCTATTGGCTGGCCGTGGCCACCGGCAAGGGCAGAAACGGGCTGGACAAAGCCATCGCCCAAACCGGCACCGCCGGCTTTTGGCTCGCCACCGCCTGCGCCGGCGAGCAGCCTTCCAAACCCGCGCCCGATATGGTGTTCAAGCTGTGTGATGAGCTGGGGCTGCACCCTGCCGATGCCCTGGTGGTCGGCGACACCGTTTACGATTTGGAAATGGCCGCCAACGCCCGCGCCCGCGCCGTGGGCATCACCACCGGCGCACACCCGGCAGCGCAGCTGCGGCAGGCGGGCTGTTTGGCGGTTATCGATGATTTGGCCGAACTGCCCGGGCTGCTGGCCGGGCTGTGAAAGGGGGCTAGAAGTTTCAAGCTGATGTTTTTGCAAAAACAGCCGTCAGGCCGTCTGAAACGCCCGAACACCGCCTGCTTTCACGCCGCGCAGCCAACGGCATGAAAAATGCAAACAGCCCGCCCCTTGCCGGCACCGGCCGTCTGAAAACCGCCGCCGGCAAATGCCCGGCCGCCCGCGCCAATTCAGGCATGCCCGGCGGGGGACGGGCCGCTTTGAAATCACGGCAGTATCGGCATGGATACCGTTTGCGGCGTCCGCCCTGCGGCAACCCCGCCTGCGACACCCTCCAAAGGCCGTCTGAACGGTTTCAGACGGCAACACCCGCCACTGCGGCAGTTCGGGCGGGGCAGCGCGACCCTTTGCCCGCGCAAACCGCGTACTTGGCCAGACGCGGGCGCGGCCATCCATATTCGCCCGCTTTCCCGTCAACCCTACGCAGCCGCAGCTTTCAGACGGCCCAGCGTGAGCCTGTCCAACCCCGCCAAATCCTGCTGCGTTTCCACCTGCGCAAATCCGTTTTGTGCAAACAGTGCCCGCACCGCCGCGCCCTGGCTGCAGCCGTGTTCCAGCAGCAGCAGGCCGCCCTCTTTGAGCCGCCTGCCCGCACCCCGCGCCAAGATGCGGATGGCGCTTAGGCCGTCTGAAAAATCGGTGAGCGCGTTTTGCGGCTCGAAACGCAAATCGCCCTGCTGCAAATGGCGGTCGCCCGCTTCGATATAGGGCGGATTGGAAACGATGATGTCGAAGCGCCGGTGTTGAGACGGCCTGAGCGCATCAAACCACGAGCCGCAGGCAAATCCGATGCATGCGCCGAGCGCGCGGGCATTGGCGGCGGCGGTTTGCAGGGCTCGGGGGCTGATGTCGGAAGCGCACACGCGGGCATCGGGGCGTTCGAGCGCAACGGTGACGGCGATGATGCCGCTGCCGGTGCCCAAATCCCACACGCTGCCGCCCTGCGGCAGGTGTTCGAGCACGGCTTCAACCAAATGCTCGGTTTCGGGGCGGGGAATCAGCACGCTGCCGTCCACTTGGAACGTGCGGCCGTAAAATTCGCGCGTGCCGAGAATATAGGCCACAGGCTCGCCGCGGATACGGCGTTCGGCCAGCGCATCGGCGGCGGCGGCCACGGTATCGGGCAGCGGCTCCTGCCCGCGCGTAACCAGTTGGGCGCGGGTGTAGCCGCCGGCGTGCTGCAACAGCATACGTGCTTCGTTTTTGGGCAGCGGGCAGGCTTGCAGCCATTGATCGAGGGTTTGCGGCATGGTGTGGAAAAATGGTTTCAGACGGCCGGGATTATATAGCGGATACGGCGTAAGCGGCGGGGTGTGTGGGATTGTGGCCGGTGCGTTGCAGAAACACCGGCCGCAATCCCGGCAATGTTCGGAAACCATCACCATAACCCGCCCTGCCCGACAGCCCGCCGGCCTGCTGCAATATTTCAGGCCGTCTGAAACTCTTTTCAGACGGCCTGATGTTTACCGCTAAAACCGCTTAGCGGCGGCTGCGCTCGTAAACCGGCATCACTTCCGGCAATATTTTGCGGATAGCCGCCATACGCGCATTGTTGGTGGGGTGTGAAGAAGTGATGGCGTTTAAGGCATTGTTGTTGTCGCCCACACGGTTCATTTTCTCCCACACCGAAACGGCCGCCTGCGGGTTGTAGCCCGCCTGCGCCATCAGGCGCACGCCGAGCATGTCGGCTTCGCGCTCCTGGCTGCGCGAAAAAGGCATATTCACGCCGTATTGGCTCAACAGGCCGGAAGAAAGGCCGACAGCATCGCTGCTGATGCCGGTGCCGGCGGCCAAAATCGAGCTGCCGACATTAACGGCCAGGCCGGTCAATACCTGCTGGCCGATGGCTTTTTTGCTGTGTTCGAGCAGGGCATGCGCCATTTCGTGGCCGACTACGGCGGCGATTTCGTCATCGCTCAGCTTCAGGCGCTCCACCATGCCGGTGTATATCGCCATTTTGCCGCCCGGCATCGCCCATGCGTTCAGCTCGTTGGATTGAATCACACTCATCTGCCAGTTGAACGGCACGCCGGTTTGGTTAGCACGCTCGGCATAGGGGCGCAGACGGTTGAACACGCCGTGGATGCGGCGCGAGGTTGGCGAGGCGGTGTCGAGCAGCTGCCTGCTGCGCGCCTGCTGCATCGCCCGGCTGTAGCTTCTGGCGGCACTTTCGTTAAGGCTGCTGCTGTCGTAACCGACCATATCGGCTACCGAGGTGCAGCCCGCCAAAGCAGCGGCAAGGGCTGCGGCGGCAAGAATCGAGCGTAGGAGGAAGGCTGTTTTCATCGGGATATTCCCTGTTGCAGAGATGGGCAAAACACATATTTTCAGACGGCCTTCAAGCAAAATCGGGCCGTCTGAAAAACTTCGCAGGCATCACATCTGTATCGTGCCGCGCACGGTGATGCTGACTTCTTCGGTGCCGGGGCTGGTGTGCTCCGGCACGGGGGCGGCGGCTTCGTCAGACACGGCCGCAGCTTTGGCGGCGCGCATCATCACCGGCGTGCCGCTGTCGATCGGGCGGCTGCCGATTTGGCCGAAATTCAAACGCACGATTTTATAGTTGCGGAAACCCATGGCTTTGGCGAGCGCAGCGGCGCGGTCTTTAAAGCGGGCTAAAGCGGCTTGGCTCACTTCGTCCAAAGCATCTTGGCGGTTTTGTTTCGACACTTTGAACGTGAGGCTTTCCAAATCGGCATCGCTGCGGCTTTCTGCAACCAATTTGTTCAAGGCTTCAAAGTTTTTGCTTTCCACCTGCACCACCGCCTGCTCTTCCCAACCGGTTTGCGTGCGCTTGCCTTTGCTGTCGTATTCGTAGCGGGGGGATGCGCTGCGGTGCAGCAGTTCGGATTTAAACGGCGCAGCCGAGGCTTTGCGGGTAACGTTGTTGAGTTTTTTCACGAAATTGCCGCTCACGGTTTCGCGGCTGCGGCCTTCTTCATGCACGCGCAGGTTCACCGTCATGGTGTCGCGCAAAAGCTCGACACTGGCACTTTCGGAAAATTCAACCACATTATAATGGAGCGTTTCGGCAGAAGCAGGCAGTGCGGCACCCAGCATCAAGGTGAGCAGCGCAACGGGTTTCAATAAGGTTTTCAGCATGGTTTTGGCCTTTGCGGTAAAAATATGACGGTAATCGGGCAGAAAAGCGGCGTTGGCAAAATATGGCGCCGCGGCAATGCTTGAAACACTATCATTTTTCGGCACGTTTTCAAACTGTTTTTTTGCCGAACGACCCAAACAGGGATTCGGTCGGTGGCACACCCGACACTTGCTGCACATTGCTTTGCGGGCAACACGGCGGCTTCCGGCAAGGCTTAAGGCCGTCTGAAAACAAATCTTTGACTTTCAAACGGCCTGCGGGCGGTTTTCAGACGGCCGCCAAACAGCTTCCCGAGCGGCACGCCCCGCCGTATCCGCAGCGGTGCCCAACCTGCCGCAGGGGCAGGATAAAGATTTTTCCGATAGCCGGCAGCAGCTTTCAATAAGGACAAAAGCCTTCTGAAAACAAAGCCTTGCCTTTCATACGGCCTGCGGATGGTTTTCATACGGCCTGCAAACAGCTTCCCTGGCGGCATATAAAAAGGATAAGATTCAGCTGTTACGCCGCCGCGCCGTCAAACCGGCAGCAGCGGTTTTCCGTTTGACAATAACCACGCAAAGGATTCAGGAAAATGATCGAACCCTTAACCACAACCACCATGCATCCGCGCGAAGCCTCGTTGATTTCGCTGTTGATTGTGGCGGTGATGGGCATCACGATGATTGGTTTCGGCTGGGTGCCGCATATTTCGATTGTGCTGGTGATGTGCGGCCTGTTTGCCTATGGCAGGATCAGGGGGCAGGATTTTGCCGCAATGCAGAAAAGCATGGCCGAGGGGGTGGTGTCGGGCATCGGTGCGATTTATCTGTTTTTCTATATCGGCCTGCTGGTGGCGGCTCTGATGATGTCGGGCGCGATTCCCACCTTGATGTATTACGGTTTCGACCTGATCTCGCCGCATTTTTTCTATATCTCGGCATTTATACTGTGTTCGGTTATCGGCATTTCGCTGGGAAGCGGCTTTACCACCTGCGCCACGGCCGGCGTGGCTTTTTTGGGCATGGCAGAGGCGTTTGATGCCGACCCCGCCATTGTGGCGGGCGCAGTGGTTTCCGGCGCGCTGTTCGGCGATAAAATGTCGCCGCTCTCCGACACCACCACCATTGCCGCTTCAATTGTGGGCGTGGATTTGTTCGACCATATCCGCAACATGATGTTTACCACCGTACCGGCGTGGATTCTGACGGCGGTGTTTCTGTGGTTGCTCACCGGCGATGTGGCCGATGCCGATTTGTCGAACATCACCGTCATGCAGCAGCAACTGCTTGAAAGCGGCTTGGTGCACGGTTATGCTCTGCTGCCGTTTGCGGTACTGATTGTGCTGGCTGTGCGCAAGGTGAATGCGGTTTATACCATCATTGCCACCATTTTCACCGCGCTTGCCATTACATATATCCACAGCAGCCCCACGCTGGAGCAACTGGGCGGCTGGTTTTTCGGCGGCTACAAACCGGCCGAAGGGCTGGACTTGGGCGCAGTAGGCAAGCTGGTATCGCGCGGCGGCATGGAAAGCATGTTTTTCAGCCAAACCATCGTGATTCTCGCCTTGAGTTTGGGCGGCCTGCTGCAAGGTTTGGGCATCTTGCCCGCCTTGCTCGCCGGTGTTTCCCATCTGCTCACAGGAGTGGGACGCGCAACCCTTGCGGCAGCCTTCACGGCTTTCGGTATCAATTTTTTAATAGGCGAACAATATCTGAGCCTGCTGCTCACCGGTAACACTTTCAAGCCGCTATACAGACGTTTGCAACTGCACCCGCGCAATCTGGCCCGCACGATCGAAGATTCAGGCACAGTGATTAACCCTCTGGTGCCTTGGGGCGTATATGGCGTGTTCCTTGCAGGCATACTCGGTGTACCGGTAGTGGATTATGTACCCTACGCCTTTTTCTGCTACCTAAGCCTGATTCTCACCCTGATCTACGGCTTCACAGGCTTTACCATCAGCAAGCTCCCGCAGGAGTAGGAAGCATTAACTTGAAAAGGCAGTATCTCAGTATCTGTTTATACTGCCTGTCTACAAGTGAATACAAACCGAATGCTTGAATACAAACCGAATGCTGTTGATGACCTAAAAAACAAAATCATCCAATTATTAATTAATAAGCTTCTAAAAATGTTATTAAAAAACAATGGTCTGACGTAGATCAACCCTAAATACTAAACCCAGAACTGTTAACTGCTCTTTTGGCAAACCGAAATTAAAATGAAAATCACATTCTTTCAAGAATAACGGAAAAGATTGACGAAAGATTGGCGGTCAATTCCATTATATTTTCGTAGAACGCGCTGTGCCTGATTTCGGAAATTTTCAATGCTGTTGATATGGTCTTGACGGTCTGCAAATGATTGATACGGTGATGGGTAAACTCACTCATATCAAGCACATCATAGCTTTTATAACAGTCCGTACAGACAATGCCGTCAGGCATGACTTTTCGTTTAATAACAGGAAGCAAATGTCTTTCTTGGTGTTTTCAACTACGATAGTAAAGACTTTGCCGTTACGTTTCGAATGCCAAAGACAGCAACTTTACCCGCAGCTCCACCAGCATGTTTGCCTTTACGTTGTCGGCCAAAATAACTTTCATCCGGCTCAGCGGAAACACAAAAACTTCGTCTGCTTTAAGATCCAGACGGTAGGCAGTAACTTGGCGGATTTTTCGGTAAAACAATCTGGCTGAGTTGGACTGGATACCGAGTATATTGGCTGCTGAACGTGCTGTAATTTCCAATACAAAAAATTGAAGCAATTTTCTCTGTGTAGATTTACCGTGTTGCAATGGGTTATTTAAAAATAACCTACTGCTTCACTTTGTAATCAATCACTTCCGATGCTGCTGAAATAACCGACACAATGCCTGAAGCATTAACTCCGCCTATCTGAAATTCAGGGTATGGTTTTATTATTTACACAGACCAACCACTTTCTTATCCAGCATATCAGAGCTAAACGCGGGCACAGTACATCAGACAAAATCTTAGTCTTCGAAATATTTGAAGTGTAACGGTACTAGTCTATACCGAAATCACACCTAACGCACCAAAGCTCCTATTAATTAATACTCATACACAACCATATTTTTACTGACAACATGGTTTACACCGATAGCAGGAGCGTATATGGCAAAATTATAGATATGAATGATTAAAAGTATTGCTGGCATCCATTATAGTCTCAATGGATTTGTTTGTAAAAATTAGCATATTAACAGTATTGATTCTTTCGAGTATTATACCAAAGAGTAGCTTGCCAAGTTTTACAGCACCCAGAAAGACGTGTTTCACCTACATTTGAAAGAAGCTGAATTTTAGTTAACCATTTCTTTTAGTTAACCATTTCTATGAAGACTTGGATAAAATATTGATGAAAATATTTCGAAATAGCTCTATTTAATCCTTTTGCTTCCCAAACCCTTAAATTAAGTTTTCACTGTATACCAGTCTAGTTCTCTACTAAGTTGAAAATCCTAATCTTAACGTAGATGCAATAAAAGGTAAAACCTCTCTCAGTTTTACCTTTTATTTATTGATATATTTGGGTGTTTAATGGATATCTTTCCAGTATTCTTTTTTCAGGAAATACGCCAAGGGCAACATCACTGCTATCAGGAAAATCAATACGATGTAACCCGTACGTTTACGCTGTAATTGTGCCGGCTCACCCATGTACACCATAAAATTCACCAAATCACGCGCATAGTCATCATATTCTTTGGTAATCACTTTACCGTTAGGCAGTTTACGCGTTTGCAGACCTGTAGATTCCCAGTACAGTTTGGGAACTAAGTTACCATGTGCATCTTTTGTCATCACAGGCTGGCCTTTTACATCCAGTTCAACTGCCTGCACTCCCTGTTGCTGCCACAGAGGGTGTGGCATAGCAGCATTCGGCAGAACAGTATTGTTCCAGCCGGTCGGTCGGGTCGGATCTTTATAGAAGCCGCGCATATAGGCATAGAGATAATCTGCACCTCGTGAACGGGCAATCAACGATAGATCGGGCGGTACTGCTCCAAACCACTTTTTCGCATCTACCGGATCAATTGCCGCATGCATAACCTCGCCCACTTTATCAGTGGTAAACATTAGATTGTTTTTAATCTCATCTTCAGTCAACCCGATATCCTGCAAGCGGTTAAAGCGCATTGCCGATGCGGAGTGACACGACAAACAATAGTTGGTAAAAATCTGCGCGCCGCGCTGTAGGCTCTCTTGGTTGCGCAAATCAATTTCAACCGGTTCATAATTTCCACCGCCTGCTGCAACTGCCACGCTCATCGGAGCTGCCAGCAACAGGGCAGCAAACCAGTTTTTCAATGTTTGTTTCATTTTCGCCGCCCTCATTAAATCAAAATTGCAAACAGGTATGCACCTACTACGGCAATAACGCTGTAAACGAAGAACATAATTTTCTGTTTGGTTGTACTCATGGTTACGCGGTCAGGCACTTCGCGGTCTTTATCCATTTTGGTATAGAACGGCATACCCAAGAAGAATGCAAAGTAAATGACTGACAGAATACGCGCCACAATGGTACGGGTGTCGGTAGCTACCAAAGCACCCAAGATACCCAAACCGATGAAAGAAATAATAAACAACACCAGCATGGTTTTAAAAATCGGACCACGGTAACGGATGGATTTTACGGGAGAGCGGTCAAGCCACGGCAGCAAGGCAATCAACACTACGGCCGCTCCCATACCGATTACACCCCAAACCTGAGTGCCGAAAAACGAAGGAATCGCGCGCAAAATGGCATAGAACGGCGTGAAATACCATACCGGGGCAATATGCGCAGGCGTTACTAACGGATTGGCTGCATCAAAGTTGGGCTTTTCCAAGAAATAACCACCGCCTTCGGGAGCAAAAAACATAATGGCACAGAATACGATCAGAAATACCACCACGCCCAAGATATCTTTCACAGTGTAGTAGGGGTGGAAAGGAATACCGTCAAGCGGAACGCCGTTTTCATCTTTCAGCTTTTTGATTTCCACACCATCGGGATTGTTGGAACCCACTTCATGCAGCGCAATCAAGTGGGCGGCAACCAAGCCTACCAACACCAGCGGCACGGCAATCACGTGCAGGGCAAAAAATCGGTTGAGGGTAACATCAGAAACGTTGAAGTCCCCACGAATCCAAGTAGACAGATCAGGGCCGATAACGGGAATAGCGGCAAATAGGTTAATGATTACCTGCGCGCCCCAAAACGACATCTGTCCCCAAGGCAGAAGGTATCCCATAAAGGCTTCGGCCATCAGAGCCAGGAAAATCAGCGAGCCAAACACCCACACCAGCTCGCGCGGCTTTTTGAACGAACCGTAAATCAGGCCGCGGAACATATGCAGATACACCACCACGAAAAACATGGAGGCACCGGTGGAGTGCATATAGCGGATAATCCAGCCGCCTGAAACATCGCGCATGATGTATTCCACCGCCGTAAATGCAGCGGGGAGGTTGTATTGGTTCAGGTTGCCGTCTGGTTTATAGTTCATAGTCAGGAAAATACCGCTGACAATTTGAATCACCAGCACCAGCATGGCCAGCGAACCGAAGAAATACCAGAAGTTGAAATTTTTCGGCGCGTAATACTCGGTTACGTGCTCTTTCATCATTTTAGACAAAGGGAACCGTGCGTCCACCCAGTCTAACAATGCTTTTGCTTTGTTATTGGTTTGGTTTGCCATGATAAATCCCTTTTATTTATCGTCGCCCACCAAAATGGTGGTATCGCTCAAGTATTTGTAGGGCGGAATAATCAGATTGGTCGGAGCGGGAACGCCTTTGAACACGCGGCCGGCCAAGTCGAATTTGGAACCGTGGCACGGGCAGAAGAATCCACCTTTCCAATCGGCACCCAAATCAGCAGGGGCGATATCGGGACGGAAAGTCGGCGAACAGCCCAAATGGGTGCAGATGCCGATGGCCACGAAGATATTGGGCTTGATGGATCGCAGCTCGTTCTTGGCATATTCGGGCTGCTGGTCAACTTCCGAATTCGGGTCGGCCACAGCACTATTGAGCAACGGCAGATCTTTCTGCTGCTGCTCCGTGCGGTTCAGCACCCAAATCGGCTTACCCTGCCACTCGGCGGTAACAAGCTGGCCTGCTTCGATTTTGCTGACATCCACTTCGATGGGCGCACCCGCTGCTTTGGCTTTTTCCGAAGGGAAAAAGCTCGCCAGAAACGGCACCGCAACGCCTGCGGCGGCGGCACCGCCTGCAGCGGCTGTCGCCAGCGTCAAAAAGCGGCGGCGGCTTTGATTGATTTCTTGATTTTCCATTCCAGTCATCCTAATGATATGGGAATACCGAGCCATTAAACCATTTAATTCTACCTGATTTTATAGGGATACTTAAAGTACTATTTAAAATAAGGTAAAAGTTTTACGGCATTTCTTGATTTTATGCAGGGTTCCGCTCATCAAAAAAAACCGTTTCGATGCCGAACTCCTGCGCAAGGGCGGCTCCCAGCGCCTGTATGCCGTAGCGCTCGGTGGCATGGTGGCCGGCGCTGACGAACACCACGCCGGTTTCATTGGCAAGGTGGAACTGCGCTTCGGATATTTCGCCGGTAATATAGGCATCGGCACCCTCCTCTATGGCCGTCTGAAAAAAGCCCTGCGCCCCGCCGGTGCACCATACGATGCGTTTGATAATCCGCTCACCGCCCACGGCGACAGGCGTGCGGCCGAGCCGGCTTTGCAGATCTGCGCACAGTTTCGCCGTTGTTTGCGGGGTGTTCAGACGGCCTGCATTGAGCAGGTTTTGTTCGCCGAAGCGGTATTCGGTTTCCCAGCCCATCAACCCGGCCAATTGAGCGTTGTTGCCCAACACAGGGTGGGCATCCAGCGGCAGGTGGTAGCCCGCCATATTGATATTGGCGGCCAGCAGGGTGGCAATGCGGTCTTTTTTCCAGCCGGTAACGGTAACCGGCTCGCTTTTCCAAAACAACCCGTGGTGTACCAGCAACATATCGGCACCCTGCTCTACTGCGTAAGCGGCGGCGGCGCGGCTGGCAGTAACAGCGGTAACAATTTTGAAAATTTCTTCCCTGCCTTCGATTTGCAGGCCGTTGGGGGCATAATCTTGATATAAATCGGTTTGCAGGGTTTGCTTGCACCAATCGAGTATGGCTCGGCGTGTACTCATGCTTTTTCCTTGCGTGAAAGGTGTTATTGTGCGGATTTTTTCAGACGGCTCTTTGACGGCAAGCAAATTTACGCCGCTTTTCTCGCAGTCCGAATTACTCGGCACTACACCCTACCGCCGCCTCAACAAGCCGCCCTGCCGCAAAAAGCGCATTATATACAAACCCGCATGGCTCCGTTAGAATTACAGCCGTCTGAAAAATCATCATAAGGAAGCTGCCATGACCCGTATGGTTCACTGCGTGAAGCTGGGCAAAGAAGCCCCCGGCATGAAATTCGCCCCGCTGCCCAATGCTTTGGGCAAACGCATTTTTGAAAACGTATCTCAAGAAGCGTGGGATGCCTGGACCCGCCACCAAACCATGCTGATTAACGAAAACCGTCTCAGTCTCGCCGATCCGCGCGCGCGCGAATATCTGGCGCAGCAGATGGAAAGCTACTTCTTCGGCGACGGTGCCGACCAAGTTCAGGGTTATGTGCCGCAAGGATAACCGCCCTCCCGCAAACAGCAGGCAGGCCGTCTGAAACATTCAGACGGCCTGTTTTCCACACCGGCAACACGCGCTGCCTGCCTTCAGGGCAATGCCGCATAACCCGGCTTCCGCCCGATGCCGCAGCAATACACCACACAGCAAAAATCTCCCGAACACTGCCCGCAGCTGCGGAGTCCGAATCATGGAACCGCCTCCGTTTTTTTTGAGACAGCCCGCCTGCCGTTTGACACCGGCTTTCCGCAGCAGATTATTTTTCAGCATGTAAACCTCCCGCCGCTCCGCCGGCACCCGACTCCGACCAATGCCGCATACCGCTGTGTGAATCCGCGCATTTCCAGCGCAAAACAGCAAGCCGCACGCCATGCGGATAACAAAAAACCGACTCTGTTTACAACTGTTGGAAAAGTCGGGCGTTGCACTTTTTCTACCAAGCAGCTTGTTTTTGCAGAAGCGGCGGTTTCTTGATTGTGCGTATACTCGAAACGATGCGGCTTCGCCGCACCCTTGCACCCGGCAGTCTCTCAACCTTCAAAACCCAAAACGGCCATTAAAGAAAAAGTTTAAAAAATACAATAGGATAAATAACATTTTAACGGCAATAAAACCGGCGCGCAAGCAGCCGGCTATATTTCCCGCAGGACAGGCAGGCTTTGCCGTAGTTCAAATCGGACGGCTGCAAAACGGCCCGGGTATCCCTCTGCCCGGCGGCTGTAATCTTAAAGTTGTTAAACCAACATCAACTTTTTTCAGACGGCCTAAATTATAATCGCACCACTCCACCATTGATTTCCTGTTATGTCTGTACACAACTGGCTGGCCGCCGTCCGTTTGCGCACCCTGCCGCTGGCCGCAGCCTCAGTGCTCTGCGGCGTGCTCACCGCCGCGCTGCAGCACCGGAGCAGTTTTACCGTGTCTGCCCTGTGCCTGCTTACCGCGCTGTCGCTGCAGATTCTCAGCAATTTGGCCAACGATTACGGCGATGCCCGCCACGGTGCCGACACCGCGGCACGCAAAGGCCCCTCGCGCATGGTCGGCTCAGGCCGCATCAGCCCCGCCACTATGATCTGCGCGGTTAAGCTAACGGCGGCGGTTTCCTGCCTGCTGGGCATCGCGCTGCTTGCGGTTGCCCTACCGGCCATTTCGGCTGCCCAACCGCAAAGCTGGTTGCTGTGGCTGCTTATCGGAGCCGCTGCCGTGGCGGCTGCCTTTGCCTACACTGCCGGAAAAAAACCCTATGGATACATGGGCCTGGGTGATTTTGCGGTATTGGTGTTTTTCGGCTGGCTGGGTGTGTTGGGTACGGAATATCTGCACACAGGCCGTCTGAACGCCGCATCATGGCTGCCCGCCACCGCGCTGGGGCTGTGGTGTGTGATGGTGCTGAATATCAACAATATGCGCGACATCGATTCAGACCGCCGCGCCGGCAAAAATACCGTTGCCGTACGCCTGGGGCTGCGCCGTGCCAAAATCTACCATACCGTGCTGCTGGCGGCTGCCGCTGCCGCATGGGCGCTGTGGCTGCCGCTGTATTTCAACGGCAGCCTGCTGCTGTTAAACACCGTTTTGCCGGCGGTCTCGCTGGTTCACTTGAATTTACTGAAACCATCCCAATCCAGCAGTGAGTTGGATAAACTTCTGCCGCAATGGAGCATCACGGTTTTGCTGTGGATATTGCTGTTATGGCTGGCCGCGCCGCGCTATGGCTGAATCGGTGGAATAACGGCTGCGCGCACGCTTGTACCGCATCCTAACGATAGCGATAACCCGATAGCGGCAACCGGTGTTTCAGACGACTTTGCTTTCGAGCCACCCTACACTTCAATTTCAACCGACCACCGCAACCGTTTCAGACGGCCTGCCCCAACGCCGGAAAATAACTAACCGACTGTAATAATTTTCAGCCAAAATCTTTGATTTGCTGTTAAAATCCGGACTCTTTTATTTTCACGCACGCAACAGGAGCCAACGCCATGCAAAACGATGTTTACCGCTACACCCAAACCGCAGGCGCGGTGCAGAAAAGCACCGTATTGCGCAAAACCTACGCCCTGCTCGGCATTTCATTCATTCCCTGCGCTCTCGGTGCATTTATCAGCAGCCGGGCCGGCATCAATCTGTATGCCATGTTCGGCAACCGCTGGATTGCGTTCGGCGCGGTATTGGCCTTTTTCTACGGCATGTGTTACTTAATCGAAAGAAACCGCCACAGTAACGCCGGCGCGGCATTGCTGATGGTGTTCACCTTCGGCATGGGTGTATTGGTCAGCCCGCTGCTTCAATACAGCCTCAGCTTCGGCAACGGCGCGCAGATTGTCGGCACCGCAGCCGTCATGACTGCAGCCGTGTTCTTCACCATGTCGGCTCTGGCGCGCCGCACCAAAGCCGATATGAACAGCCTGGGCCGATTTCTGATGGTGGGCGTAGTGGTATTGATAGTAGGCATGGTAGCCAATATGTTCTTGCAGTTGCCTGCTCTCTCGCTCGCGCTCTCGGCCGCTTTTGTGGTGTTCAGCTCGCTGATGATTATGTGGCAGACCCGTACCGTTATCGATGGCGGTGAAACCAGCCACATCAGCGCCGCTTTAACCATCTTTATCTCTATCTACAATATTTTCAGCAGCCTGCTGAACATTCTGCTCTCCGTTGCCGGCGAAGATTAATCCGCCCGGTAAAACGGCCGGGGCTTGCAGAAACAGCCTTGTGCCGTCTGAAAAACCTAACGCCGTCATTGCCGCCTGCGCGGAAAGGACGGCGTTAGGTTTTTCAAGCTTGTTATGGTGTTTTTTGAATGTTGCCGAGATTTCAGGCGTTAGGCAAATCGGAGGCTGCACTTTGCCATGCCTCAAGCTTTTGTTTTATCGGAAACGATGGTTTCGTGATTTTTGAGCCTGTCAGGAATTTACGCGGTTTGGCCGGCCTTCCGGCATCTTGGCCCGTCCCAAAACGGGTTTTCATAAAACAGAAAGTGTAACAACGGCGGGGTTTGCTGCACCCGGGGCCGTCTGAACAATATCTTTCAGACGGCCTTTTAACGTTTTGCCGTTATTTTTATCGTTTTTACCCGCCTTCAGAAAACACCGCACGCAAAAAACACGGCACCCAAACTGCCGCATCCCCTGTTTTCAGACCGTTCCGCAAAACAAGCCCTTGCCCGTTTCCCGCATCATGCCGGCAACGGCTTGATCAAACCGCCTTTTCTTTGACATCCCCCCCCCCAAGCCTTTATCCTGCCGGACATCCCGCCTTAGCGCACAACCCCGCCATATTGCCTATGAACACCCGCCCCCTGCGCCGCGCCGTTTACGCCGGCAGTTTCGACCCCCCGACCAACGGCCATTTGTGGATGATACGCGAAGCGCAAGCCCTGTTTGACGAATTAATCGTCTCCATCGGCGTGAACCCCGACAAAAAAAGCACCTATACCGTGGCCGAACGCCGCGCCATGCTCGAAGCCATCTCCAGCGGGTTTTCCAATGTACGCATCACTGCGTTTGAAAACCAGTTTTTGGTCAATTATGCCCACAGTGTCGGCGCCAAATTCATTGTGCGCGGTATACGCACGGCTTCCGACTATGAATACGAACGCACCATACGCTATATCAATTCTGATCTGCACCCCGACATCGCCACGGTGTTTCTGATGCCGCCGCGCGAATTTGCCGAAGTTTCCTCCACCATGGTTAAAGGCATGGTCGGCCCCGACGGCTGGCGCGACATGATACGGCGTTATGTGCCCGTGGCTGTGTACGACAAAATCCTGCAAGACAACCAAAGCCCTTAACGCGCTCTTGTGCCGCAAATACCGCATCAAGCAACAACAGGCAGCGAAGCTGCACGAAACCTGCCCGACTGCCGCTCCGGCGGTTTGCCAAACCGCTTTCTTTAAACTAAGTGCGCGCCGCCGCAACGGAAATACAGCAAGCCTGCGATAAGCGGAGCAAGCCTGCCATCATATAAACCGTCAGGCCGTCTGAAACCATGTTCAGACGGCCTGACGCCTTTGCAGAGTCCGAAAACACCATCATACGTTTATTTGCCGTTATCGGCTGCACCCCGCGCAGGCAGAAATAACGGCGGTTGGGTATTCCGATATTTGTTTAATATTTTTATCCGAACTTTCTCCCATGAGAGGGGGAACGGACACAGCGGGCCGGCGCAGCCGATAACGGCATTGAAGCCTTTCAGACGGCATGAGGGCATTTTTGCAAGATTTCCCGGCCCATACCCTCTCACCCAAACACTTTCACACTTGCCAAACCGCCTAAAACATCATAAGGTTACATAAAACTACAAACCGACCGCACAACGGATCCGTCTGCAAAGGAATCACCAAATGCCCCGACAACCTACCCAACAACAACTGGGGCGGGAAGTGGCTGAAACCATGCTCGAAGGTTTCAACAAACACTACCGCCTGTTTCGCGAAGTTACCCGGCGCGCCAAACAACTTTTCGAGCAGAAAAACTGGCGCGGTATTCAAGACCTGGTGGCCGAGCGCATTCAGATGTACGACCAGCGCGTGCACGAAGCCGTTGAAACCCTGCGCGCAAAACACGCCGCAGCAGTCCTGAACGATGAAGTGTGGGCGGCGGCCAAAACCGAATATATCGCCCTGCTCGTCAACCACAAACAACCCGAGCTGGCCGAAACTTTTTTCAATTCGGTTTCCACCAAACTGTTGGACAAAGCCTATTTCAACAACCAGTTTATCTTTGTAAAGCCCTCCACCAGCACCGAATACATCGATTCCGACCCGCCCGTGTTCCGCCCGTTTTACCCCGGATCGCAGGGGCTGCGCGGCTGTCTGCGCAATATTCTGCACCATTTCGGCTGGAGCGTTCCGTTTGCCTCGCCCGACCGCGACATCGCCAATATCCTGCGTGCCGCACGCCGGTATTTTCAGGCAGAGTGGCCGCCGCAGGAAATGAACCTGCATGTGCGCGTACTCAACTCTCCGTTTTATCGCAACAAAGGTGCCTATATTTTCGGGCAGATTATCAACGGCGCCGTGCGCCACCCGTTTGCACTGGCCGTGCTGCACGATGAAACCACAGGCCGTCTGAAAGTGGATGCCGCCCTGTTTGAGGCCGCCCAGATTGCCGTGCTGTTTTCGTTTGCCCGCGCTTATTTTCTAGCGGATATGCCCGTGCCCAGCGGCTACATCCGCTTTCTGCACGATATGCTGCCGATGCGCGCTCCCGGCGACCTTTACACCATGGTCGGCCTGCAAAAACAGGGCAAAAACATCTGGTGGCGCGAGTTTGCCCAACACCTCGAATACTCGCACGACAAATTCATTCCCGCCCCCGGCGTGAAAGGGCTGGTGATGAGCGTGTTTACGCTGCCCTCGTTTCCCTATGTGTTCAAAGTGATTAAAGACACATTCGGCCCCAACAAAGATTTTGACCGCGAATACGTGCGCCAAAAATACCTGCTGGTGAAAAAACACGACCGTGTCGGACGCATGGCCGACACGCTGGAATTTTCCAACGTTGCCTTGCCCAAATCGCGCTGCCACGAAGCATTTCTCAACGAAATGCGCACCCTTGCGCCCAGCCAATTTGAAGAAAACGAAGAATGGGTCATTATCAAACACGTTTATGTCGAATACCGCCTCAAACCGCTCAACCTCTTTATGCAGCAGGCCTCCCCCGCCGAGAAAGCCGCCGCCGTCATCGACTACGGCTGCGCGCTCAAAGAGCTGGCCTCGGCCAACATCTTTCCCGGCGATATGCTCTACAAAAACTTCGGCATGACGCGTTTCGGCCGCGTGATTTTTTATGATTACGATGAAATCGAATACATGACCGACTGCAATTTCCGCAAAATCCCGCCCGCGCCCAACCCCGAATACGAAATGTCGGGCGAAGTTTGGTATCCCGTCAATAAAGGCGATGTATTCCCCGAAGAATTCGGCCCGTTCCTGCTCGGCAAACCCGATGTGCGGCAAGTGTTTCTACAACACCACCGCGAGCTGCTCACCCCCGAATTCTGGCAGGAAAAAAAAGAACGACTGCAAAAAGGGCTGTATGACGATTTCTTCCCCTACCCCCAATCCGCCCGTTTCCATCCCGATCAAACCACCGCCTTAACAAGCAACGCCGATGCCTGATCGTTAACAGGCTGTCTACCTCATTGCTGACGTAGATTAATAGTTAGGCTACACTCAAAAACGAAGATACCCCATTGCAAGCTACGCAAACCTACTCAACGAAAACTGCTTCAATTTGCAGCTACGGCTTACAAAGCCGTGTAGCAGTTTCAGTTTTTTCTGAATACCCTATAATCCTGTCAGTTGTGATTTAGGTGCACCTGTTACAAAGTTAAAGTCGTATTCAGCCATTGTTTTAATATAGCCAAACAACTTAAAAAAAGAATACAAAAAAGTCATGACATATTCAAAAGACTTCAGACACTCGTCCTCAGCAAGCTCAAACAAGGCTGGGCATACAGACAGGTAGCTCACGAATTCGACGCAGCCTCACCTCCACCTATCCACGCCTGAGGCGTCCGTTATAGTAAAAGCAGAGGTAGCCTGGCTCTTTGGATTTAAATACAGAAACACAATCATCATCTATTCTGACTGTATCGGAAAACCTCATTTCGAAGATTTGATGCAACACAAAAACAGGAATCCAAACTAATAATGCGGCTTAGATACAGAAATAGATACAATCTTTAAAGGATTGGGTTTACTGGAGTCAGGTTGATCCTTTGGTATTTCTGTGTATAGTTTTTCTGATGGTCACTACGTTCTAACGGGATCTCTTGACAAGAAGATCAATTCTTTAGTGATTCATTGAGTAGGTGTGCCTTGCTGTTTTAAGCACTTGAATGACCCTGACTCAACAGAAAAACAGCCTGTAACAGCTGCGAATTGGTGATTTTTACACTACCTACAACAGCTTTACTAGAGTTATCTAAAATATTTTTGAATAATTTTGGTAACCTAAGACAGCCCCATCCAGTAGCAAATAAAAAGTAAAAACGTACCCAGTTTGCCCCCCTAAAAAACCGAACAGCTTAATCAATCGACTCCCAAAGTCTGAATCCTGTATGGCACAGAACTCAATCCTTTTCATTCCAATTAACCCCATTATGATTGCAGTAACGGATAGATTCGCGCAAAGCCGCTGCTAATCCGGCAGCGGAAGCGTATTTGCGCGTATGGAAACATTCCGACTTTAACATGCCGAAGAAGCTTCCCACGGCCGCATTGTCCAGACAGTTTCCCTTACGGGACATGCTCTGCACTAATCCTTTGTCTTTTAACTGCTTTTGATAAAAATCCATCTGATACTGCCAACCTTGGTCAGAATGCAGTATCGGTTTTTCAGACGGCCTTATATATTGCACCCCAACAAAAGGGGTGTATTTTTACATTCTACTCCTTGACAAATCGGAACAACCGACTTTTGAAAGGGGTCTGAAATGTCATCAGCCTGCCGTACCATCACGCCCGAACCCGAACGTTTTCCCAAATCCTGCACCGTCCGCGTATTCCGTGAGTCGAACCATGATTGCTTTGCCTGCAAACCGTCAATTTTCCTATACGAAACCCTGTCCTGCCTAATAAAACCCTATCCGGAGCCGACACATTCTGGCGTATGGCCGTTAAGAAACTGATTGACTGTTATGATGGCAAAAGCGGGGTTTTAATCATAATAATTTTATTAATTTATTGATTATTTAAGGATTCGTGAGATGAGAAATATTTATGTGCGTATTGGTAACTCCGGCCGTCCGACTTTGTGCGAAGTTGCTACCTATGACAAAGGCAGGCTGGCG